>NZ_JBIDAK010000005.1:64001-343925 GCF_043202455.1 Kitasatospora sp. NPDC048194 | reverse complement strand
CGCCGGCAGCCCGGAAGCCGAGTACGACAGCGGAGCCGTCCCACCCGACGCCTTGATCTGCAGGTTCACCGAACCACCCACCGCGGTGGACTGGTCACCGGGGCTGCTGACCGTGACGGAGGAGCCGGTGCCGCCCGGCTTGGTGAGCAGGCAGCCGGGGAGGGTCAGGTCGACGGCGCGGGCGGAGTTCAGGCAGGTGGTGAACCAGTACGTCTCCTCGCCGTAGCTCTGGCCCTTGGTGACGGTGGTGGTGCCGTCGGCGGCGACCTCGCAGGGGTTGTTGAGGGTGCACATGGCGCCGTCGTCGTTGCCGGTGTTGTTGATGCCGATGATCCGCCCGCTCGAGGAGTCGATGATCGGCGAGCCGGAGGTGCCGTGGGTGGTGTTGCAGCCGGAGTTGTAGCGCAGCGAGTCGTGCCAGGTCCACTGGTCCTCGCGCAGGGTCGGTACGAACCCGTTGACGGAGCAGTTCCAGACCTGCTTCCAGTACGAGGACGGGATGTACATCGCGGCGCCGTTGGTGGGGTGGGCGTCGTTGATGGTCAGCGCGGTGACGCCGTACTTGGAGCTGAGCGACCCGAAGGTGTCGGTGAGGCGGTAGAGCGCGACGTCGGTGCCGGTCATCGTGGCGTAGATCACCTGGTCGCCGCGGACGGTGCCGAGGGTGTTGCCCGCACCGTCCAGCAGGGTGCCGCTGCGGCTGGCGCTCGCGTTCTGGATGACCTCGCCGGCCGACGGCATGGAGGGCAGGCAGTGCCCGTTGGTCAGCATCATCGCCCGGTCGCCGTCCACCGAGGCGGGGAACCGGACCAGCGCGGCCGAGCAGTCGTCCAGGGCGATGGTCGACGTCAGGTCGGCCGCCCGGACGGCGTGCGCGGGGGCGGCCGCCAGCACCAGCCCGCTCGCGACGACGGCACTCGTACCGGCCATCGCGACAAGTCTTTTGAACATGGCTCTCCTTGTGGGGGATCGCGGGGCGCACGACTGGTCGCCGACGCCCGCGCCGCACGAAGGTGCCATGGCCACCTCAAGGGGTCAACCGTTCTGGCCGAACTCGCCACCGGGTATCCGGTGTTGTGACGGCCTTCGGCAACCTCCCGTCCCGGTATGCCCGTTACGGGCACGGCCGACGGCACTGCCCGGCGCCTGCAGTGCCCGCCGCAGCTGCCGGCGGACGATCACCGACGGGGGCCCTCCGGACCCGCGGCCGGGGTCAACTACGATCGGGCCCGTGCTCAGTCTCACCGGCCTCCCCCTGCAGATCGCCGTCTCGGTCATCGCGGTCCTCGTCTTCGCCGCCACCATGTGGCTCTGGCCGCGGTTCGGCGGGAAGGGCTGGAAGGCCTGGCTGGGCCGGATCGGCGCGTTCCTGGCCACCCAGGTGTCGGTGCTGGCCGCGATGGGCCTGATCGCCAACAGCTACTTCGGGTTCTACAGCTCCTGGACCGACCTGCTCGGCACCAGCGGCGGGCTGGGCACGGTCGTGGACCACTCGCCGAACGCCGCCGGCGTGGCCGTCACCGGCCAGCAGAGCTTCTACTCGGCCCAGGGCTCGGATCCCGAGCGCTCCGGGCTGATCCAGAAGATCGACGTCAAAGGAGCCGGCAGCGGCCTGAGCACCGAGGCGTACGTCTACCTGCCGCCCCAGTACTTCCAGCCGGACTTCGCCAAGCAGCGCTTCCCGATGGCCCTGGTGCTCTCCGGGTACCCGGGCATCCCGGAGAAGCTGATCTCGCTGATGCAGTACCCGGCCTCCGCCCTCGACGCGATCGAGCGGAAGAAGCTGCCGCCGACGATCCTGGTGATGACCCGCCCCACCCTCGTCGGCGACCGCGACACCGAGTGCGTGGACGTGCCGAACGGCCCGCAGGTGGAGACCTTCTTCACCACCGACCTGCCCAAGGCCCTGGCGACGGCCTACCGGATCGGCACCGACCCGGCCAACCGGGCCGTGATCGGCAACTCCACCGGCGGCTACTGCGCGCTCAAGTTCGCGCTGCGCAAGCCCGACTCCTACCCCTCGGCGATCGCCCTCTCCGGCTACTACAGCGCGGCCCACGACCCGACCACCGGCGACCTGTTCGGCGGCAGCGACAAGCTGAAGCAGGAGAACGACCTGCTGTGGCGGCTGAAGAACCAGCCGCCCGTCCCGGTCAACCTGCTGCTGACCACCGCCAACGACGAGAACAACTACGCCGAGACCCAGGCCATGGTCGGAGCCTTCAAGGCCCCCACCAAGATGTCGACCATCACCCTGGACACCGCCGGCCACAACTTCCACACCTGGACCCGGGAGATCCCCCCGGCCCTGGAATGGCTGGGCCGGCACATCACCATGCCGCCCGCCGCGTGACCCCCGGGTGAAGAGCGCGCGAAGACCTCGCCCCTCCGGGTGAAACCGGACAGATCACACGCGTCTCACAGCCCCGTCTCACGGTTCTCTCAGTCGCGCCACGCACGGTATGGCGCATGACCACGAGCAGCTACTCCCCTCCAGCCGGCGACCCGTGGCCCGAGGCCGCGAACTACCCGCCACCGGAGGTGCCGCAGCCGGCCGCCGACCGGCCGGCGCCGGCGCCGCTCTTCCCCGAGCAGGCCCTGCCGCCCACCGGCCCGAAGGGCGTCGCCTCCTGGTCCGGACGGCTGCGCACCCTCCCGGCCCGCACCTGGCGAGGCCGCGCGGACGACCCGCGCTGGGTGCGCCCGGCCCTGCTGGCGCTGCTGGCCGCGACCGCCGTCCTCTACCTGTGGGGCCTGAGCGCCTCCGGGTGGGCCAACGCCTTCTACTCGGCCGCCGTCCAGGCCGGCAGCCGGAGCTGGAAGGCCTTCTTCTTCGGCTCCTCCGACGCCGCCAGCTTCATCACCGTCGACAAGCCCCCGGCGTCGCTGTGGCCGATGGCCCTCTCGGCCCGGATCTTCGGCCTCTCCTCCTGGTCCGTCCTCGCCCCGCAGGCGCTGATGGGCGCCGCCACCGTCGGCGTGCTGTACGCGACGGTGCGCCGCCGCTTCTCCCCGCTCGGCGGCCTGCTGGCCGGCGCCGCACTGGCGCTGACCCCGGTCGCCGCGCTGATGTTCCGCTTCAACAACCCCGACGCGCTCCTGGTGCTGCTGCTCACCCTGTCCGCGTACGGTCTGGTCCGGGCGATCGAGACGGCGAGCACCCGCTGGCTGCTGTTCACCGGGGCGATGTTCGGCTTCGCCTTCCTCACCAAGACGCTGGCGGCGTTCCTGATCCTGCCCGCCTTCGCGGTGATCTACCTGGTCGTGGCGCCCACCGGCTTCTGGCGGCGGGTTCGCCAGACCCTGCTCGCGGGCCTCGCGCTCCTCGTCTCCGGCGGCTGGTGGGTGGCGATCGTCGAGCTGCTGCCCGCCTCGGCCCGCCCGTACGTCGGCGGCTCGCAGGACAACGACTTCCTCTCGCTCACCTTCGGCTACAACGGCCTCGGCCGGGTCGACGGCAACGAGCGCGGCAGCGTGGGCGGCGGCGCCCGCTCCTTCGGGGCCAACCTGCCCGCCGGGCTCGACCTGCCCGGCGGGGCGGCGCGCGGCGGGATGCGGGGCGGCGGAGGCGGCTGGGGCCAGACCGGCATCACCCGCCTGTTCGGCTCGGACATCGGCGGGCAGATCGCCTGGCTGCTGCCGGCCGCGCTGATCCTGCTGGTGGTCGGCCTCTGGGCGACCCGCCGCTACGCCCGACCGGACACCGCCCGCGCGGCCTTCCTGGTCTGGGGCGGCTGGTTGGTCTCCACCGCGCTGATCTTCAGCTTCATGTCCGGGATCTTCCACCAGTACTACACGGTGGCGCTCGCCCCGGCGATCGCGGCACTGGTCGGCATGGGCGTGGACGGGCTGTGGCGCGCCCGGCACCGGCTGCCGTACGCACTGCTGCTGGCGGGCGTGCTCACGGTGACGGCGGGGTGGGCGTTCGTCCTGCTCGGGCGCAGCTCCGACTTCCTGCCCTGGCTGCGCTGGGCGGTGCTGGCGGGCGGCCTGGTCGCGGCGGCGGCGCTGGTGGCCGGACAGGTCGCCGGGCGGGTGTCCGGCCGGACGGGCGCCCGGATCGCCTCGGTGGCGGGCGTGGTGGGCCTGGCGGCGGCGCTCGGCGGTCCGGCGGCGTACGCGGTGGACACCGTGGACACCGCGCACACCGGCTCGATCGTCACCGCCGGCCCCGGGGTGAAGGGCGCCTTCGGGCCGGGCGGCGGCGGGCGCAGGGGCGGCCAGGGCTTCCCGGGCAGCGGCCGGATGTTCGGCCAGGGCGGCCAGGACGGCTTCGGTCAGGGCGGCTTCGGTCAGGGCGGCGTGGGTGGTCTCAACGGCCAGGGCAGCCAGGGCAGCCAGGGCCGGGGCGGCGGCCAGGGCACGCACGGCAGGAACGGCTTCGCCGGCGGCATGGCCGGCGGCCTCCCCGGCCTCCCCGGCTTCCCCGGCGCGCAGGCCCCGGGGGGCTCGGACGGCGCTCCCGGCGGTTCCTCCGGCGGCCAGGGCGGCGCAGCGGGCGGCGGCATGGGCGGCGGCATGGGCGGCCTGCTCGGCGGCACCAAGGTCAGCGACGAGGCCGCGGCGCTGCTCTCCCAGGACGCCGACCGCTTCACCTGGGCGGCCGCCACGACCGGCTCGCAGAACGCCGCCAGCTACCAGCTGGCCACCGGCAAGCCGGTGATGGCGCTCGGCGGCTTCAACGGGACGGACCCCTCGCTCAGCCTGGCCGGCTTCCAGAAGTACGTCCAGGAGGGCAAGGTGCACTGGTTCATCGGCGGCGGCTCGCACCGCGGCTTCGGTGCCGGAGCCGGTGAGGGTGGCGAGGGCGGCCAGGAGACCGAGTCCGCGCAGATCGAGTCCTGGGTCACCAGCCACTTCACCGCCAGGACGGTCGGCGGAGCGACGTTCTACGACCTGACGGCCCCGACCTCCTGACTCCGACTCCCCCGGGGGGGGCCCCCCCCCCCCCGGGGGGCCCCCCCCCCGCGCCCCCCCCCCCCCCCCCGTCCCGTTCCCGCTCAGTCGGAGGGGCAGCGGGCGCCGGCCGCCGGCATCCGGCCGTCCACCAGGAAGGCGGTCACGGCGTCGCGCACGCAGCCGCTCTTGTCGTACGCGGTGTGCCCGTCGCCGTCCCGGGTGAGCAGCACGCCGTGCGGCAGACCGGCCGCCAGCCGCTGCGCCCACGAGTAGGGGGTGACCGGGTCGCCGGTGGAGCCGATCACCAGGATCGGGGCGCTGCCGGGCGCGGTCACGGTGTGCGGCTGCTCGGGCGAACGGTACGGCCAGGGGCGGCAGTCCGGGAGGAACAGCGTGGCCGCCGGGTCGTGCCGGGTGGTCAGGGGCGCCTTGGCGGCGAGCTCGGCGAAAGTCTCCGCCACGTCCCGCGCGGTGGGTGCCATCGGGGCGTCCGCGCAGTGGATGGCCGCGAAGGCGTCCGCCGCGGTCACGTAGCTCCCCTCCTCCGTACGGCCGTTGGCGCCGTCGGCGAGCTTGAGCAGGTCGTCGGCGGCACCGTGGGCGAAGGCCGGCTCCAGGGCGCCGCGCAGACGCTGCCAGGAGCGGCCGCCGTCGCTCAGCACGTCGAGGACGCCGGCCCAGCCGAGCGCGGCGGTGAGGGTGCGGCCGTCGGAGGCGGTCAGCGGGTGGTCCTTGAGGCCGTCGAGGAAGTCGGCGAGCCGGTTCGGGGCGGTGGCCGGGTCGTCGCCGAACGGGCACCGGTCCGCGTCGGTCCCGGCACCGGCACCGGCACCGGCACCGGCGGCCGCATCGGCAGCGGCGGCGGCGCAGTCGGTGGCGAAGGCCCGGAACTCGGCCTCCATGGCGACGGCCTGTTCGCCGTTGAGGCGCAGCAGGTCCGTGCTGCGCTCGACGGCGCCGTCGAGGACGAGCCGGCCGGTGCGGTCGGGGAACTCCTCGGCGTAGAGGGCGCCGAGGTAGGTGCCGTAGGAGAGGCCGAGGAAGTCGAGCTTGCGCTCGCCGAGGGCGCCGCGCAGCACGTCCATGTCGCGGGCGCTGTCGCGGGTGCCGAGGTGCGGCAGGAGATCGGCGTAGCGGGCAGCGCAGGCGTCGGCGAGGGTGCGGCCGTGCTCGTAGGCCGGGTCGTCGGTGCGCGTCCACTCGTCGCGGGTGCGGTCGTCCAGGCAGTGCACGGGGGTGGTGTCGCCGGCGCCGCGCGGGTCGAAGCCGACCAGGTCGTAGCGGTCGTGCAGGGCGGCGAAGCCCCTCCAGCGCCAGCGGGCCATGCCGACGCCGGAGCCGCCGGGGCCGCCGGGGTTGAGCAGCAGGGAGCCGATCCGCCCGCCGGGGTCGGCAGCGGGGACCCGGGCGACCGCGACCTCGACGGTGCGGCCGCCGGGGTCGGCGTAGTCCAGCGGGACCTTGAGGCGGGCGCACTGCACGACGGGCTCGTCCTGGTCGGCGTCGCCCTGGTCGGGGCAGGGGGCCCAGTCGATCCGCTGGTCGTAGAAGCCCTCCAGGGCCGGGGAGGTGCCCGCGGCGACCCGCTCGGCGAGCGGCGGGCGGCTCGCCGGGGCGACCGGCGCGCGCTGGCCGGCCGGGGCGCTGCAGCCGGCCGGGAGGGCGAGCAGGAGGGCGGCGAGCGCGGGCAGGGCGCGCCGCGGGAGGCGGAGGGTCATCGGGGCCACCGCCCACGAATACCACCCGGGTACCACCCGTGCCGCACCCGGGGCGCACCGCACCCGGCGCCGAACGCCGAGCGCCGGTCGTCAGCCACCGGTCGACGGGCGTCAGCCGTCAGGCCGTCGGACGCGAGGCCCGCGGACGTCAACCACCGGCCGTCAGCCGTCAACCTTCGGACGTCAACTTTCGGACGTCAGCCGCCGATCGCGGACATCGGGCGCTCCGGCCGGACGAAGTCGACGCTGTTGACGGCGTGTCCGGGGCCCTTGCCGGCCACCGAGAGCCGCCAGGCCGCCTCGATCCGGTCGTCGTCCGCGCCGCCGCGCAGCAGGGCCCGCAGGTCCGACTCCTCGGTGGCGAACAGGCAGTTGCGCAACTGCCCGTCGGCGGTGAGCCGCACCCGGTCGCAGCCGCCGCAGAACGGCCGGGTGACGGAGGCGATCACCCCGACCACCGCCTCCGTGCCGGCGATCCGCCACTCCTCCGCCGGCGCGTTGCCGTGCCGCCCGACGGGCACCAGGTCGAAGCGCTCGCCGAGCCGCGCGAGGATCTCGTCCGCCGTCACCATCGTGTCCCGCTCCCAGGCGCCCTGGGCGTCCAACGGCATGGACTCGATGAAGCGCATCCGGTAGCCGTGCCGGACGGCGAACTCGACCAGCGGCACGATCTCGTCGTCGTTGACCCCGCGCACCGGCACCGCGTTGATCTTCACCGGGTCCAGTCCGGCGGCCTTCGCGGCGGCGAGCCCCGCGAACACGTCGTCGATCCGGTCCCGCCGGGTGAGCGCCGCAAAGCGCTCGGGCCGGAGCGTGTCCAGACTGACGTTGACCCGCCGCAGCCCGGCCTCCCGCAAGGGGACGGCGGTGCGGGCCAGGCCGATCCCGTTGGTCGTCAGCGACAGCTCCACTCCCAGCGCCGCCAGCCGCCCGATCAGCCCCACCACGCCGCGCCGCAGCAGCGGCTCGCCGCCCGTCAGCCGCACCGAGCGGATCCCCAGCCGCTCGGCGGCGATCCGCACCAGCCGCACCACCTCGTCGTCGCCCAGCACCGAGTCCCGGGTGAGCCAGTCCAGCCCCTCCGCCGGCATGCAGTAGGTGCAGCGCAGGTTGCAGCGGTCGGTCAGCGAGACCCGCAGATCGGTGTGGGCCCGGCCGAAGCGGTCCACCAGCGGGCGCCGCGGCTCGGGGTGCGGTGCGGTGTTCATCGACCCAGTACAGAGCCCGGGCGGCCCCGGGGCCAGCGGCCGAACCACCGGGGAGCGCCCGCGACCTGCGCCTTCGCCTTGTGGATTCGTACAACCCGGGGGTGCTGCGCGGCCCCGCCCCGGCGGGGCAGGCTGGGGCCATGCAGAACACAGCAGCCGCCGTCCCGGCCCTCGTCCTCGCCGCCGGGGGCGGGCGCCGGCTGGGCGGGCGGCCCAAGGCGCTGATCCGGTACGCGGGCCGTCCGCTGGTGGAGCACGCGGTGGCGACCGTACGGGCCGGCGGCTGCCCGGACGTCACGGTGGTGCTCGGCGCGGACGCCGGGCGGGTGCGGACCACCGCCCACCTGCCGGGCTGCCGGCTGGTGGCCAATCCCGACTGGGCCGAGGGCATGGGCTCCTCGCTGCGGGCCGGACTGGCCGCACTGCCGTCCGGCGCCCCGGCGGTGCTGGTGATGCTGGTGGACACCCCGGGCGTGACCCCCGCCGCGGTGGCCCGGCTGCTGGCCGCCCACCGGGCGGGCGCCGAACTGGCCGCGGCGGCCTACGGGGGGCGGCGCGGCCACCCGGTGCTGATCGGCGCCCGGCACCTCGCCGAAGCGGCCGCGGGAGCCCGCGGCGACGCCGGGGCCCGCGCCCTGCTGGCGGCGCACGCCGGGGAGCTCGTCCTGGTCGAGTGCGCGGACGTCGCCGTCCCGGACGACCTGGACACCCCCGCCGACCTGGAACGCTGGTCCGCGCGCTGATCACCCCCCGGGACACCGCCGGGACGCCGGCGCACATCCTCCCCACGGCGGGTGTCAGGATCGCCCTACCCGGGCACCATCCCCTGATCCACCCCTGAGGATTGCCCCATTCCGCGCCCAGAACCGGGCGTTTCGGGGAGCATGGGAACCGTCCCACCTCCCCGACACCGACGGACGGAGCCCGCGATGGCCGGATTGCCCGACGACTTCACCGGACACGACCCCGCGCTGCCAGGGCCGGGGACAGGTGGTGGCGCCCGGGCGATCCGCTGCCCCGCCTGCCGCCGCGAGCACCTCTACGAGCCGCCGTCGCTGCCGTGCCCGTGCGGCGCCTCGCTGAAGGTGCCGCTGCTGCGCGGCGGGGTGCCGGTGCAGGTGCGGTTCCGCTCCTGGGAGGACTCCTGGCTGAGCATGCGCTGTCCGCACTGCGGCCGCTCCGACCAGTGGCCGCAGCCCGAGTTCACCTGCAACTGCGGCGCCACCGTCCGGCTCCCGGTGGACCGCGCCACCCGGCTGGGCAGCGGCACGGCCGGCCCGCTGGCCGCTCCCGGTGCGCCGACCACCCGCCCGCACCCGGCGCACCCGATGAGCGCCCCGGTGCCGACCCCGCCCGCGCCGCCCGGCGGGTCCGCCGGACGCCCCCGACCGTTCCGCCACCGCGCGCCGTTCCGCCCCCACCCGGTGCGGACCTCGCAGGACGCGGTGTTCACCGCCGCCCGCTACCTGGAGTGGCTGGGCTTCGACGACCTGGAGCTGACGGAGGCCCAGGAACGCGACGGGGTCACCCTGCTGGGCAGCCGGATGGTCGCCCAGGTGGACACCTGGACGGAGCCGGCCGATGTGAAGTCCGTCGAGTGCCTGTGGCTGCAGACGCTGCACGCCGAGGAGATGGCCGCCGCCATGTTCACCCTGGCGGGTTACTCGCACCAGGCCACCGTGCGCGGGGAACAGCTGCTGGTCGCCCTGTTCAGCCTCGACCTGGCCGGCGTCCCGCAGCCCGCCAACGGCGCCGCGGAGGCCCTGATGGAGACCGGCTGGACCTCCTGACCCGCCCGCGGGATCGCCTCCCGACCCGCCTGCGGGCCCGCCTCCGGGCCCGTCCCGTGGCCCGCCCCCGCCCCGTGGACCGCCCCTGCCTCCTGACGCCCCGGCCGCCTCGGCGTCCGTCCGCGGGCCGCAGGCGGGCGGATCCGGGAACGGCTGCGGGCGGCCCGCGGACCGCCCGGGGGTGCCGAGCCGTTCCACTAGATCATTTCCCCGGGAAAAGCAACAACCTCCGCTCGTGATCTGGTGCACAAGCTCACCCCCGTGTTGAATTGCCGCCACAGCGCGGGCCGTCCGCCCTGCCGTCACCATGCGAACGACCGTGGCGGCGGGGCCGCACGGCCGGCCCGCGCCCATGCCGGATGGCGCACACAAGGAGGTGGCGTTGTCGGAGCACGGATGGGGCCCGGGCGATCCGGACGGGCGGGGGCGGGCGGCGACAGGGGAACCGGGCGACACCGTGTGGCGGTTACGCTCCCGGGGCTGCTGGCAGGAGGCCGCCGAACTGCTGCGCCCGAGCGCCGAACACGACCCCGCGGCCGCCCTCGCGCGGGCCGAACTCCTCATCGAGCAGTGCCTGTTCACCGCCGCCCACTGGACCCAGGCGGAGCAGGCGCTACGACTGGCCGAGGCGCTCGCCCAGGGCACCGAGCAACGGGCGGCCGCGGCCTGCGCCCGCGGCTTCCTGGCGTACCTGGCCAGCGTGCTCGGCCTCCGCGACCGGCTGGACGAGGCGCAGGCCGCGCTCGGCCGCACCTCGGCGCTGCTGCCGCCGGACGCGCCGGGCCGCCCGCTGCTGGACTTCCGGCGCGGACTCGTCGCCGAGAACCTGCTGCGCGACCGCGGCGCCGCCTGGATCGCCTACCGCCGGGCGCACGAGGGTGCGGGGGAGCGCGGGGACGAACTGCTGCGCTCCTACACCTGGCGGCACCTGGCGGCGCTGGCGCTCTCGCGCGGGGAGCGCGGGAACGCCAGGGAGGGGTTCGACGCCTCCCTGCGGCTGCGCGAGCAACTCGGCTTCACGGTGGGGGTGGCGCCGGCGCTCGCGGCGCTCGCCGAGGTGTCCGAGCCTGCCGAGGCCGCCCGGCTGCGGGCCGAGGCCGCCCGACTGGTCCACGCCCTGGGCGGGGTGCCGGTCTGGCTCGCGCGCCAACTGGGCACCACCCAGGGCGCCGTTCCGACGCCGGCGCCTCCCCCGACCGGACGCATCGCCGACGAGACCTGGGGCGCCATCAGCTAAGGTGAGGCTAACCTGTCCGGAGTGAGCAGCGCCCCGGACAGGTCGCCTTGCCGTTCCCCGGGCACCGCCCTGCCCCGGTCCGGCCGGGCCCGGCGCCGTACGCCGCCGGGCCCGCCGGTGCACCGCCCGGCGGGCCCGGTCGACCCGATGGGGGCCGCCCATGACCGCGAGCAGCACCCGGCCCGGCCCCGCGCCGTACGCCCCCCGCACCGCCGGGGCGCGCGCCCACGCCCCCGCACCGGACTCCCCCACTCCCTGCGCGCCCTCGTACAACCGGCTGGCCGTGCTCGACCCGGTCGTACGGGTGCGCTGCGCACCGCCCCGGCCGGGCGACGGCCGACCGGACTCCGCCGCCCCCGCGGCCGCCCGCCTGATCCCCGCCGGGCCGATCTCCGCCGGCCCGACCGCCCCCGACCGGACCGGCGCCGGCCCGGTCGCCGCAGGCCTGGCCTCCGCCGGCCTGGCCACGGCCGGCCTGACCATCGCCGACCTGGCCGCGGAGCCCGCGGCGGTGCGCGCCTGGATCGCCCACGACGCCCGGGAGGGCCTCGCCCGCTACGGGCGGCCGCTGCGCCCGGACGTGGCGGCCGGCTTCGGGCTGCACCGCTTCGTCTGGCCGGTCTCGCTGCTGTTCACCGTGCCGTGGTTCCTGGAGCGGCGCGTCCCGCTGCTCGGCCCGGGAGACGTCTCGGTGCGCCGGGCAGCGGTCTGGGGCTCGGGCGCGGACTCGGGCTCTGATTCAGGAGCGGACTCGGGAGCGGGCTCGAGTCCGGGCCCGGTGGAGCTGACCGTCCGGCCGGAGGCCTTCGTCTGCCTGCCGGACGACCCCGCGGCCGCGTCGCCGCAGGCCCGCACCGCGCCGGACGAGGAGGCGCTGGCCGCCGAACTGCGCCGCGCGCTGGGAGAGTTCCTCGAACCGGTCCTGGCCGCCTTCGCTCCGGCGGTGCGGCGCGGCCCGCGCGTGCTGTGGGCGATGGCCACCGACGCGGTGGTCGAGGGACTCGGGTACGCGGGCGGGCTGCTCGGGGAGCGGGAGCGCGAGCGGGCGCGCGCCGAGCTGACCGTGCTGCTGGCGCCCGGGGAGCCCACCGCGTGCGCGCCCGGCGCGGGGCGGTGCCCCGCTGCCGCCCCCGCACCCTTCACCCCGGGCGCGGGGTTCACGGAGCCGGCGCCCGCACCAACGGCCGCCCCAGACGGAGCGGGCGGCGCGGTGAGCCGCCCGGCGGACACCGCGGACGGTCCGGCGGGGGGCGCGGACGGTGCTTCGGACACCGACCGAGCCCGGGCCAGTTGCTGCCTCGTGTACACCGTCGAGCCCGCCGACATGTGCGGCGGCTGCCCCCGGATCCGGCGGCGCTGAGCGGCACCGCCTCCGGGTCACGCGAGGTTGACGAAAATACGTCCGACAACGAATCGGGAAAGCCCGGGATTTCGGGAGAAATCCGGTTCGGATTCATATGACGATCCGATTGACGCCGGGCCGAAGGTCCCTCTCTCCAGCGCATTGACGACGAATCAGCCGTTCCCCCGCCACGCATCCGCCATGATGGTCCCCGCCATCACGGCGCAGGAACGCGACGCAGGAAAGCGAGGCTGGTTCCGGCGATGAAATTGTCCGACATACCGCTCGGCTGGGCCGTCACCGGGGTTGCGGGGCTGCTGGTCAGCGCGCTCCTGGTGGCCCTGGCCCGGAGCCGGGGATCCGCTTCCGCCGCCGGCGCGGATTCCTGGGAGCGTTCCGAGGAACGGCGCCGCCACAAGGAATCCCTGTACGGCGCGGCCTCGTACACGCTGCTGTTCTGCTGCGCCGGGGTCGCGGCCGCACTGTCCTTCCACGGGCTGGTCGGCTTCGGCGTGCAGAACCTCGGTCTCTCCGGCGGCTGGGAGTACCTCGTCCCGTTCGGCCTCGACGGCGCCGCGATGTTCTGCTCGGTGCTCGCCGTCCGGGAGGCCAGCCACGGTGACGCCGCGCTCGGCTCCCGGCTGCTGGTCTGGCTGTTCGCCGGTGCCTCCGCCTGGTTCAACTGGGTGCACGCCCCGCGCGGCTTCGGCCACGCCGGCGCCCCCCAGTTCTTCTCCGGCATGTCGCTGTCCGCGGCGATCCTCTTCGACCGGGCACTCAAGCAGACCCGCCGGGCCGCGCTGCGCGAACAGGGCCTGGTGCCCCGCCCGTTGCCGCAGATCCGCATCGTCCGCTGGCTGCGCGCCCCGCGCGAGACCTACGCGGCCTGGTCGCTGATGCTGCTGGAGGGCGTGCGCAGCCTGGACGAGGCGGTGGACGAGGTCCGCGAGGACAAGCGGGAGCGGGCCCTGGAGAAGGAGCGCCGCAGGCTCGCGGGCCGCCGTGAGCGGGCCGAGATCCGGGCGCTCAACCGGGGCGGGCACTGGCGCGGACGCGGCGGCGGTGCACGGCAGTTGGAGTCCGGCTCGGAGCCCGCCATAGCCGGCGGGTCCGACTCGGAGCGGCCCGAGGTGACGGCCGCAGCTCCCCGCGAGGGCGGCCCGCGCGAGGTCGGCGCGGCCGAGGGCACCGTCGTCCAGCCGGGCCTGCCGGCCCGCCCGGAGCGGCGCACCATCGACCTCACCGTGGACGAGGACACCGTCACGCTCCCCCGGCTGGACTCGCTGGAGCGCAAACTCAAGGACCTGGAGCAGCAGTTCGGCTAGTCCCTGGGGGGCGGCCCCGCGGAATCGTCCCCGGCCGCCCCGGGTCGGTTCGGTTCCGGAGGCCGGGCGTGAGGACCACCTCGGCGTGGCGGCCTTCCCCTGTTCGACGCGTTCGCTCCCCAACCGACGCATAGGAAGTCGACCCGGCCGACTTCCCCTCCCCACCACTCACCCCGGCACCGAGGAGCCGGTCCGCGCTCGGCGAGCGCCCGGGCAGCTGGAGTACCAGCCACGGCAACGGCGGCGGCGGTGACATCGCGGACATCGCCGACACCGACGGCTCCGGACGCCGACCGCCGCGGCGGCGCCTCCGCTCAGGCGGCGCTCGCCCCGCTGAGTTCGAACCACATCCGCTTGCCGGAGCCGCGCGGCTCCACGCCCCAGGCGTCCGCCAGTGCCTCGACCAGCATCAGTCCGCGCCCGGAGGAGGCCTGCTCGCCCGGCGTGCGGCGGGTCGGCCACAGGTCGGACTCGTCCTCGACCTCGACCCGCAGCCGGGCCCGGCCGCCGTCCGACTCCGGCTCCCGGTAGAGCCGGGCGGTGAACATGGCGTCCCGGTCGGTGTGCCGGATGGCGTTGGTCACCAGCTCGGAGGAGAGCAGTTCGGCGGTGTCGATGAACTCGGCGACGCCCCAGCGGCGCAGCGCGTCGCGCAGTTCGGCGCGGACCTCGGCGACCCGCGCGAGGTCGGCCTGGCCGATCCGGCGGCGCAGCTGCTGGGTGGTGAGCCCACCTGCCGGGCCGTCCCAGCGCAGGAGCAGCAGCGCTATGTCGTCCTCGCGCTCGCTGGAGTCGGCGGCCTGGGAGGCGATCCGGTCGGCCAGGTCCTCGAGCGGGTCGCGGGCGGCCTCCTCGGCGGCCGGCAGCGGGCGGGCGAGGGCGCGGGTGAGCCGGCCGATGCCCTCGTCAAGGTCCATGCCGCGGGCCTCGACCAGGCCGTCGGTGCACAGCAGCACCGTCTCGCCCGGGTCCAGGCTGAACCGGGTGACCCGGTACTCCTGGTCCGGGTCGATGCCCAGCGGCAGTCCGCCGGCCACCGGCACCACGGCGGCGGTGCCGTCGGCGCGGCGCACCACCGGGTCGAGGTGGCCGGCCCGCACCGCGTAGACCACGCCGTAGTCCACGTTGACCTCGGCGTAGGTGCAGGTGGCGAAGTGGTCGGTGTCCAGGTCGGCGAGGAAGCGGGAGGCCCGGGCCATCACCGCGGCGGGCGGGTGGCCCTCCGCCGCGTAGGCGCGCAGCGCGATCCGCAGCTGGCCCATGATGCCGGCGGCGTGCACGTCATGGCCCTGGACGTCGCCGATCACCAGGCCGACGTGCCCGCCGGGCAGCGGCACCACGTCGTACCAGTCGCCGCCGATCTGCAGGCCGGAGCCGGCCGCGAGGTAGCGCACGGCGGTGGTCACCCCGGGCACGGAGGGGACGGTGCGCGGCAGCATCACCCGCTGCAGGCCGGCCGCCAGCTCGTGCTCGGCGTCGTGCAGCCGGGCCCGGGCCAGCGACTGGGCGACCAGCCCGCCCAGGGTGGTCAGCAGGGTGCGCTCGTCGGCGTCCAGTTCCCGCTCGTCGTCGAAGCTGACCACGCAGACGCCGATCGGCCGGCCGCTGGCCACCAGCGGCAGGTAGGCCCAGGAGCCGCGGCCGGTGCGGTTGGTCTGCTCCCAGACGTCGGCGTAGCGGTCGCGGAACTCCTCGCGGTTGGAGACGAACACCGGCGTGCGGTGCTTGAGCGCCTCGGCGGCCGGGTGGCCGGGCGGCAGCACGGCGCGGTCCCAGACGGCGAGCGACTCCGAGCGGTAGCCGGAGGCGCCCAGGATCTGCGCCCGGCCGGCCTCGAAGGAGGCGAGCACCAGGCCGTCCGGCGGCAGACCGGGCAGCGGCAGTTCGGTGAAGACCCGGGCCACGTCCCGGACGGTGACGGCCTCGGAGAGGGCGCGGGCGGCCTCCTTGATGAACCGGGAGCGCTCCTCGCGCAGCAGGGCGAGCCGGTCGGCGCGGTCGCGCTTGTGCAGTTCGACGGTGGCGTCCCAGACGAAGCCCACCATCCGGGAGGCGCGGCCGAAGGCGTCCGCGAGGACCCGGCCGCGGAAGCGCACCGCCCGCATCGTGCCGTTCGGCCCGACGGTGCGGTAGTAGGCGCCGCACTGGCCCAGTTCGGCCACCGCCCGCTCGACCCGGCGGCGCACCACGGGTGCGTCCTCGGGGTGCAGCAGGGACATGAAGGAGGCAGCGGTGCGGTCGAAGCGGCTGCGTTCGACGTCGTCCAGGCCGATGATCGCGCAGGCGCGCTGGTCGCCCTCCAGGACGTCGCGGCGGATGTCCCAGTCGAAGGAGCCGATGCCGTTGGCGGCCATCGCGGGCTCCAGCCAGTCCGGCATGGAGTCGGTGGAGGAGGGCGGCAGGCCGCCGGACAGCACGGGTGCCAGTCGTCCGGAGGCGAGCACGGGGGGCGTGCGCAGCTGGCTCCGGCGGGAGGCCTGCGCGGGCGGGCGGGCGGCTCGCGGCGGCTCCACGGCGGGCGCGCCGGGAGGAAGGGCCGGCCCCGGCGACTCGGGCTCAGTGGGCATGCTGCTCCTGCCGCTGCCGTGGCGGACCGCGCCGACCGTCCGGACGGGCCGCGTGGCGGTGTGATGGGTCGTGCTGGATCGGACGGTGCCGACGGACGGTGGTCAGTCGAGGTTCGGGTCTCCCCGCTGCTTCCCGCACGTGGACACACATTCCCACCATCCTGGCCAATGTTCGGCCCAGCGGCAATGGCAACGGGCGGGAAATCTTGGGCTCCGCCTTGTGGTCAGGGCGTGCTTCGGGGGCGGATCGATCGACGGCGAACGGTGCGGTGGGGAGAGGGGTACGGTCCGTGACGGAAGGCGACGGCTCGGGGCGGGCACCGTTCGGGGCGGGCGCCCCTCGGGCGGGAGCGGCGCTCAGGACGGGGCGCCGCTCGGGACGGGTGGCGCGACTCAGGGCGTGGACGCCGCTGAGGGCGCGGACGCCGCTGAGGGCAGGCGAGCTCAGGGCAGGGCGAGCTCGAACCAGGTGATCTTGCCGTCGCCCTTCAGCTGCACGCCCCAGGAATCCGCGAGCGCCTCCACCAGCAGCAGGCCGCGCCCGGAGGTCGCGTACTCGGGCTCCGGATCGCGGCGGCGCCCCGGCAGTCGGCTCGCGCCGTCCTGCACCTCGATCCGCAGCCGGCTGTCCGTGCCGAGCACGGCGTCGAAGACGGCGCCCTTGCCGGTGTGCAGCAGCGCGTTGGTGACCAGCTCGGAGGAGAGCAGTTCGGCGGTGTCGGACAGCTCCGGCACTCCCCAGTGGCTCAGGGCCGTGCGCAGCCGGTGGCGGACCGCGCCGACCGCGACCAGGTCCGCCGGGTCGATCGTCAGGTGGAGCCGGCGGTGCACCGCGCAGCCGGGCGCCGACGCGCCGGACACGGTCGTCCCGGTGCCGGCGGCAGGGCCCTGGCCCGTCCCGGCCCGGTAGGCGTCGCCCGAACTCGTCCGCTGTCGCGGGAATCGCGACTGACCGTCCATCAACACATGCCCCCGCCCTCGAATCCGGGCCCCCGCCTCCGGATCCCCCGCCGGCCGGGTCGCCCCCTCGTTCTGACCACCCATCCTCATGCCCAGTTGACGACGTTTGCAACAGTGTGCGTCCGATCACGTGGGGTGAAAGGGGCACGGGGAGGTTCACGTGATCCAACTGCCCGCGCCGGACAGGTTTGCGAAGCGCAGTGGCGGTTTTCGAAGCCGCCCCCGTCCGATCCCGCGCACACCCGGCGCCCGGACGGACCGTGCGCCCGGCCGCGCGCCCCGGCTCGGCGGCGGCCACGCGGGGCGCGCGGACGCCGCTCTCACCCCCACCGCCCGCCCGACGGGCCGGACCGGGCCGGAGCCGCAAGGCTGGTCCCGGAAGGCTGGTCCGGAAGGTGGACGGGGAGGCTGGACACGGCGCCCCGGTCCGGGTTCAATGTCCCCCAGATGTTTGAACGACGTTCTAAACGATGGTGCGAACATCACCCCGGAAGCCCCCGGCCCCGGCCACCCCCTCCCCGGCCGACGAGCGAGCGAGGAACCGTGCGACTGACCCCCACCGAGCGGGACCGGCTGCTGATCTTCACAGCAGCCGAGCTGGCCCGCGCCCGCCGCGCCCGGGGCGTGCGCCTCAACATTCCCGAGGCCACCGCCCTGATCGCGGACACCGTCTGCGAGGCCGCCCGCGACGGCCTGCGCCTGGCCGAGGCCATCGAGGCCGGCCGCTCCGTCCTGACCGCCGACGACGTGCTGCCCGGCGTGCCGGACGTGGTCACCGTCGTCCAGGTCGAGGCGGTCTTCGAGGACGGCACCCGCCTCGCCGTCGTCAACGACCCGTTCAAGGGCGCCGGCTCGCTCGGCGACGACGCCCCCGGCACCGCCCTGGCCGGCGACGGCGACGGCTACGACCCGGTCGAGGAGACGCTGCTGATCCCCGTCCACAACACCTCCGAGGTGCCGATCTCGGTCACCTCGCACTTCCACTTCTTCGAGGCCAACCCGCGCCTGGCCTTCGACCGCGCCGCCGCCTACGGCACCCACCTCGCCGTCCCGGCCGGCTCCTCGGTCCGCTTCGACCCGGGCGCCACCGTCGAGGTCGGCCTGGTGCCGATCGGCGGCCGACGGGTCGCGATCGGGTTCGCGGGGCTCGTGGACGGCCCCCTGGACGCGCCCGGCGCGAAGGAGGCCGCCCTCGAGAAGGCCCGCGCGACCGGCTACCTGACCAGCTTCGACGACGCGGAGGTGCCGTCATGACGTCGATCACTCCCCACGACTACATCTCCGTGCACGGCCCCCGCGCCGGGGACCGGATCCGGCTCGGCGACAGCGGCCTGATCGTCCGGGTCGAGTCCGACTCCCAGGCGCCCGGCGACGAGTTCCTGGCCGGCTTCGGCAAGACCGCCCGCGACGGCCTGCACCTCAAGCCCGCCGCCGTGCGCGACACCTGCGACGTGGTGATCAGCAACGTGCTGGTCATCGACGCGATCCAGGGCATCCGCAAGACCTCCATCGGTCTGATCGGCGGCCGGATCGCCTCGATCGGCCGGGCCGGCAACCCGGACACCCTGGACGGCGTGGACGTGGTCGTCGGAACCGGCACCACGATCGTCTCCGGCGAGGGCATGATCGCCACCGCCGGCGCCATCGACACCCACGTCCACCTGCTCTCGCCGCGGATCATGGAGGCCTCGCTCGCCTCCGGGGTCACCACCATCATCGGCCAGGAGTTCGGCCCGGTCTGGGGCGTCGGCGTCAACTCCCCCTGGGCGCTGCGCCACGCCTTCAACGCCTTCGACGCCTGGCCCGTCAACATCGGCTTCCTGGGCCGCGGCTCGTCCTCCGACGAGGCCCCGCTGATCGAGGCCCTGGCCGAGGGCGGCGCCTCCGGCTTCAAGGTGCACGAGGACATGGGCGCCCACACCCGCGCCCTGGACACCGCGCTGCGGGTCGCCGAGGAGTACGACGTCCAGGTCGCCCTGCACACCGACGGCCTGAACGAGTGCCTCTCCGTCGAGGACACCCTGAAGGTGCTGGAGGGCCGCACCATCCACGCCTTCCACATCGAGGGCTGCGGCGGCGGGCACGTCCCCAACGTGCTGAAGATGGCGGGCGTGCCGAACGTCATCGGCTCCTCGACCAACCCCACCCTGCCCTTCGGCCGGGACGCGCTCGGCGAGCACTTCGGCATGATCGTCTCCGCCCACGACCTCAAGGTCGACCTGCCCGGCGACGCCGCCATGGCCCGCGACCGCATCCGGGCCGGCACCATGGGCGCCGAGGACGTGCTGCACGACCTCGGGGTCATCGGCATCACCTCCTCCGACGCCCAGGGCATGGGCCGGGCCGGCGAGACCGTGCGCCGCACCTTCGCCATGGCCGGCAAGATGAAGGCCGAACTCGGCCCCATGGACGGCACCGGCTCCTACGGGACGACCGCGGGCGGCGACGACAACGAGCGCGTGCTGCGCTACATCGCCAAGCTCACGATCAACCCGGCCATCGCCCACGGCCTCGCGCACGAGGTCGGCTCGATCGAGGTCGGCAAGCTCGCCGACATCGTGCTGTGGCGCCCGGACCACTTCGGGGCCAAGCCGCAGCTCGTCCTCAAGGCCGGCTTCCCCGCCTACGGCGTGGTCGGCGACCCCAACGCCTCCACCGACCGCTGCGAACCTCTCGTCCTCGGCCCGCAGTTCGGCGCCCACGGCGCCACCGCCGCCGACATCTCGGTGGCCTTCGTCGCCCAGGCCGCCGCCGACGGCGCCTACCTCGACCGCCCCGCCGACGGACTGCCCACCCGCCGCCGCCGCGTCGGCGTCCGGGGCACCCGCGGCATCGGGCCGCGCGACATGGTCCGCAACGCCCGGATCGGCCAGGTCGAGGTCACCGAGACCGGACTGGTCTCGCTGGACGGCTCGCCGCTGCGCTCCGATCCCGCCGACAGCGTGTCCCTCAGCCGCCTCTACTTCCTCTGACTCCGCTGATCCCCTCCCCCTCCGATCCTCCCCTCAAGGACTCGACGATGACCACCCCCACGCCCGCCTCGCTCGGCTACCGGATGCCCGCCGAATGGCACCCCCACGACCGCACCTGGATGGCCTTCCCGACCACCAACCCCACCTTCGACGGGCCCGAAGCACTGGACGCGGCACGCCGGGCCTGGGCGGCCGTGGCCGACACCATCGTCAGGTACGAGCCGGTGACGCTGATCGTCAACACCGGTGAGACCGAGGCCGCCCGCCGCTACGTCTCCGAGCAGGTCGAGATCGTCGAGCGTCCGCTCAACGACGCCTGGATGCGCGACATCGGCCCGTCCTTCCTGATCGACGGCAAGGGCTCGGTGGCCGCCGCCGACTGGATCTTCAACGGCTGGGGCGCGCAGTCCTGGGCCCGCTGGGACAAGGACCAGCACATCGCCGAGCACATCGGCGAACTCACCGGCGTCCAGCGCTTCGCCTCCCGGCTGATCAACGAGGGCGGCGGCATCCACGTCGACGGCGAGGGCACGGTGCTGGTCACCGAGACCGTCCAGCTCGGCGAGGGCCGCAACGCCGAGTGGACCAAGGAGGAGGTCGAGGCCGAGCTGCACGCCTTCCTCGGCACCACCAAGGCGATCTGGCTGCCGCGCGGACTCACCCGCGACTACGACGAGTTCGGCACCCGCGGCCACATCGACATCGTCGCCTCCTTCGTGCGCCCCGGCGTCGTCGTCGCCCACGTCCAGCCGGACCCGGCCCACCCGGACCACGAGGTCTGCAAGGAGCTGGTCGCCATCCTGCGCGCCTCCACCAACGCCCAGGGCCGCCCGCTGGAGGTCATCGAACTGCCCGCCCCCACCGTCCTGCTGGACGAGGACGGCGAGCCGGTCGACTACTCCTACATCAACCACTACGTGGCCAACGGCGCGGTCATCCTGTGCGCCTTCGCCGACCCGCGCGACCAGGAGGCCGCCGACATCCTCGCCAAGGCCTACCCGGGCCGCACCGTCGAACTCGTCGACGCCCGCGAGATCTTCGCCAACGGCGGCGGCATCCACTGCATCACCCAGCAGCAGCCGAAGGCCCTCTGATCCCCTGAGCCGCCCTTCCCGGGTGGGAGCCGTGCGCTCCCACCCGGACGAGCCTTCCGAGCCCCGCACCACCGAGGGAGAGCACAGCACATGGCGGACGCCCGCCCGCGCCGCCCGGCGCGCCCCCGCGAGGAGGTCTTCGCCACCGCCCGGGCCGCGATCGCCGAACACGGGCTCGCCAAGCTCACCATGGCCGGGCTCGGCAAGCAGCTCCAGATGAGCGCCGGACACCTCCTCTACTACTTCGGCAGCAAGGACCAGCTGCTGCTGGAGACCCTCCGCTGGAGCGAGGACCAACTCGGCGCCCGCCGCCACGAGGCCCTCACCGACCACACCGCCGACCCCTGGCAACGGCTGGACGCCTACCTGCGGCTCTACCTGCCCGAGGGGCCGGGCGACCCGCGCTGGATCCTCTGGGTCGAGGTCTGGGGCCGCTCCCCCGCGAGCGCCGAGATCCGCCAGGGCCAGCAGGAGATCGAGGCCCCCTGGCAGGCCGACCTGGTCGCCCTCCTCGAAGAGGGCGCCACCACCGGCCACTTCACCCCCGGCCCGGCCGCCGACCGCGCCACCCAACTGCGCGCCCTCCTGGACGGCCTCGCCGTCCCCATCGCCATCGGCCTCCCCGGCGCCCACCGCCCCGCCGCCCTCACCCAGGCCACAGCGGTCGCCCGGATCCTGCTGCGCACCTGAGCCAGCGGAGGGCGCGGGCTGGTGTGCAGGAAGTCGGCCGGGCCGACTTCCTGCACACCAGCCGGCTGACCGGCCTCCCCGGGCGCTGGTCGGATCCTGCCTCCACCCACCGCGGGAAGGCGGCCGGGGAGTTACTCGGCAGCGGTGCGCTGCGCGGGGAGCGTGCGGTCCTGCTGGAGGTCGAGGAGTTCGCGGAACAGGCCGCCGGGCTGTCGGGCCAGTTCGTCCCAGGTGCCGGTCTGGACGATGCGGCCCTGGTCCATGACGACGATCCGGTCGGCGAGCCTGGCGTTGGCCAGGTTGTGGGTGACCAGCAGGGTGATGCGGTCCTGGGCAAGGTCGTGCAGGGCGTGCAGGATGCGGTGTTCGGCACGGGGGTCGAGGTCGGAGGTCGGCTCGTCGAGGATCAGCAAGCCGGGCCGGCGGCGGGTGCGGTAGAACGCCCGGGCGACGGCGGCGCGCTGCCAGCCGCCGCCGGACAGCTCGGCGCCGCCCTGCCAGCCCTGGGCGAGGAGGGTCCGCCAGCCCGAACGGAGCCGGGACACGACCTCGTCGAACCCGGTCAGCGCCGCCGCGTTCCGGACCGCCTCGCCGGGATCGCCGTCGTGGTGGCCGAGATGGATGTTCGCGTGAGCGGGCAGCGGCCACCGGGCGAACTCCTGCGGCACCCGGGCGACCTGGCGGAACAGACCGTCCGCATCCAGGTCCTCGATCGGGATGCCGTTCCAGAGGATCCGGCCGCCGCCGTCCTGCGGCAGGTACAGGCCGGAGAGCAGCTTGAGGAGGGTGGACTTGCCGGAGCCGTTCTGGCCGATCACCGCGACGACCTCCCCCTGGTGGAGGGTCAGGTCGACGCCGCGCAGTGCCGGTTCCTGCTGCTCGCCGGGGTAGCAGTAGGTGAGGCCGGTGACCTCGATCGTCTTCGGCGGGCCGGGCAGGATCTCGCCGCGGGCGATGCGGTGCCCGCCGGCCTCGTCGAGGAACGAGAAGAAGTCGTCGAGGTACAGGCCCATGCGGTAGAGGCGTGCGCCGTGGCCGACCATGCCCTGCACGCCGCCGGCCGCGGTGCGCAGCGCGAACGTGGCGGAGCCGGCGGCAGCCAGGCCGATGCGGCCGCTGGAGACCAGGTACAGCAGGGCGCCCCACATCAGTGCGGCTCCGACGCCGCTGGCCAGGGCGGCGAGCAGGGAGACCCGGGCGGCGTCGGTGCCGGCCTTGTCGGTGACCGCGACGATCCGGGCCTCGGCCTTGCGGTACATGGCCATCATGAACGGCAGGACCTGGTCGGAGCGGACCTGGTCGGCCCGCTGCTTGTCGATCAGGTGCCAGCGGTAGATCCGCAGCGCGGCCCGTTCGTCGTTGGTGGTGACGGCGGCGAGGTAGTGGATGCGGGCGGTGCGGACGGCGGCGAGCCCGGCGGGGATCGAGCCGAGCAGCAGGAACGGCAGCAGCCACGGGTTGAGGGTGGTCAGGACGCCGGCGGCGGCGATCAGGGAGACGGTGGAGGCGATGACGTCCTGGGCGGAGCCGAGCAGGTCGGGGGTGGTCGCCGCGCCGCGGTCGGCCGCCTCCCAGCTCTCGTTGTACGAGGGCTGGTCGTAGGCAGCGAGTTCGGCCGAGCACCCGGCCTCGATCAGCTTGAGGTCAGCGTCCCGGTTGACCCGCGGCCCGACCCGGCCGGCCAGCGTCGTCACGGCGATGCCCAGGCCTGCGCGCAGCGCGACGGAGGCGGTGAGCAGCGTCAAGGACGGTGCGGCGGCGCGCAGGTGAGCGGTGACGGGGCCGGGGCGCAGCAGCGCGGCGAGGGTGCCGGTGGTGGCGTAGAGGGCGAGCGCGCCGAACACGCCGGAAGCCGCCTGGGCGAGGAGCAGGAGCAGGGTGGAGCGGCGGTCGGCCTGCCAGGCGAGGGCAAGGGCGCGGCGGATCAGGTGGGGTAGGCGGCGGACCATCGTGGTGCTGGAGATGGACCTGCCGACGTCCTGGCGCTTGTCGCCGGGAAACTGGTACCGCAGTTCCTCGTCGTGCTCCTGCGGTTCGGTGTCGGGCCGGGTGTCGGCTGCCCCGGTGGGGGCCTGGCTGGTCTCGGTCACGTTGCTCCCGGGTTCGGCGGCGGGTGCGGGGCAGGCCGGCTCACCGGGCGGCCGGCGCACGGCACATGCCGGGTCGGCCGCCCGGTGGCGGGCGTGCTCGGGTGGCAGCGGTGCCGGGCGGCAGGCTGCGGGTGGGTCGGGCTGGTCGAGGCCCCGATCCTGGCAGCCCGGCGGCCGGACGCTCGGCGTGTCGCCACGCCGCTCACCCGATCCGGGTAAATCCGTGTCCGCCTCGGCGAGTTGGTGGAGTCGATCAAGCGAGGCACACGGTGGCGATCGGCTGCCGGCAGTGCGGGCAGCCGCGTGCCGCGGTCGGCTCCACGGGGTCTCGGACCGGGGTCTGCAGGTGTGAGACCGCGTTCGAGATCTCAGTCGATCGCGACGCCTACGTGCTCTAGCCTCTGCGGGTGATCGATGAGGTGTTCCCTTTCGTCGGCGACTTCCAAGAGCTCGAGCACGGCAGGCCGGACGGGCCGTCGCTCCGGTCTGCTGTTCGCGCCCAGGGGCCGGCGGACGCCCGCGAGTTGGTCAGGTACCTGCGCGCCGGTACGGTCCTTGCCGCCACGACCACGCTCGTGCGCGACGTTCTCAGTTCCGGGGGTGACGTGATCGGCGGCTTGCACCTGCTGACTGACGGGTGCTGGCTCTGGTACTCGGACCTGGCCCACTACGTCGAGCGTCACCATGTGGCGCTCGACCCGCGCTTCATCGCGCATGCCCGGAGCAACGGCTGGACCGCTCCGCTACTCGGCGACGATGACCTACGTGCGATGGAGGCCAAGCTGTTCGGGGACACTGCGGGCTGAAGGTCCCGCTGCGAACCGACGCGTCCGGTCAGCTCACCGAGATGCGGGCAAGTGGCCGGGGTCCAGGCCGGGATGCCGGCGCGTTGCGCGTGAGCCGGCGGACCATGATGCCGATCACGGCCCAGCGGATCATGGTTTCGGGGTGGGCTGGGCTGGTCCCGTAGTCGCGGGCGAGGCGGCGGTGGGCGGTGAGCCACGAGAAGGCGCGCTCTACCGCCCACCGCTTGGGCTGGACCAGGAAGCCGCGCGGGCCAGGTTCCTCACGGACGATCTCCAGGTCGCGACCGAGGATTTCGGCGGCCCGTTCGACCAGGCGGCCGGCGAAGCCCTGGTCGGCCCAGATGTTCTTGATGCCGGGGTGATCGAGCCTGGTCCACAGCAACGGCCGCTTCGCGCCGTCGCGGTCCTGGATGCTCGCCGCGGTCCGCCGGCGCGGATGCTTCTCCCGCCGACCGCCCTTCGACCCACCCGCGCCGACGGCAGCAACGGCTCCACCAGCGACCGCTGCTCACCCGTCAGGTCCGACGGGTACCCACCCCGACACCGCTCAGGAAAGCTCAACAACCCCGCCAGCCACGGGACACGGCAGATCTCAAACCCGGTCTGAGGACCGGGGTCTGCTGCCGTGCGGACCGGGGTCTGCAGGTGTGGGGCGGTGCGGGTCGGCGGCGGAGGGGGGTTCGAAGCGGGCCGGTGATACGGACGGAGGGCCGTGCCTGTCGGAGTCGGCGGGCTCGTTCCGCTGCCAGAAGTCGGACGGGGCGACTTCTGGTGGTTGCGGGGCGCCGCGTTACTCGGTCCAGATGGCGGCGGCTGTGCGGTCGTCGGCGTAGCCCTTGGCGCGGACCTGGACCTGGCGCAGGAAGTCGACCGTTCCCGGGGGGTGGGGGTGGGCCCAGTGGGAGGACAGGAAGTGGGCTACGGCGGGCTCCTCCGCGATCGGCGCGGCCAGGCCCGGCGCGCAGAGCAGCAGGATGTCGCCGGGGGTGGCGGGGACGAGGCGGAAGCGGAAGGGGCGCGGGTCGGGCAGCGGGGCGTCCGGCACCGGCGGCTGGCCGTCCGGGTGGTGGAGCAGCCGGGCCGCGTAGGCGTCGATCCAGTGGCCGGCACGCAGCAGGTAGAGGCCGCCCGGTCCGACGCCGAAGGCCGCGCGGTAGCCCGCTGCCGGGTCCAGGGACACCAGCAGGCAGTGCAGGGCGGCCGGGGAGGCTCCCTGTTCCTTCTCGGCCCGGGGCGCCAGTGCGCGCAACGGCGCGGCGGCGCTGGTCGCCAGGCGCTGGAGGCCGTAGCGCAGCCGGTCCCGGGCGCCGTCGCGCAGGTCGGCGGCCAGGCCCGGCCGGCTGCGGCCGATCGCGGCGGCGAGCTGGCGGCAGGCTTCGGCGGTGGCGGTGGCCACGGCCTGCGCGGTGAGCACCCCGTCCTCGGCCTCGCCCGTGCGGTCGAAGCCCGCGAGGACGGCGAGCAGCAGTCCCTCGGGGCCGTCGCCGAACCTGGTCACCAGCAGGCTGTCGCGGCGCGGTTCACCCCGGTAGCGGGCCGAGTCTCCCCGGACGGAGACGGCGCGCAGGACGGTGTTGCCGTAGTGGGCGCCCTCCAGCGCGGTGTCGGGGACGATCATGCCGAGCGCGTTCGGATCGGCCTCCGGTACGGCGGTCGGCTCGGGGCCGTAGGTCGGGGGGCGCTCGCCGACGTGCGGGACGGTGGGTCCGCTCCCGGCGCGCGGGGTCCGGAGGGCCAGCCGGGGGTCGGGGGCGGTGGGCGCGGGTTCGGGGTCGGGCGCGGGTTCGGGTCCCGTCTCAGGTTGGAGGCCGGGCTCGGGGTCGGGCTCGGGGCCGGCGGTGGGTGCGGGCGCCGGGGGCTGGGGGGCGGGTTCGGGCTTGGACCCGGCTTCGGAGGCTGCCGCCTCGGGTTCGGGCGTCGGGTCGATGGCGGGGGCCGGGGCGGGCTTGTCCAGCGAGATCGGGCTGGACGGCGTCTCGGGTTCCGGTTGCTCGAGTTCGGGCTCGCGGTGGGACTCGGGTTCGGGGTCGGGGTCGGGGGTGGGCTCCGGCCGGGGCGCATCGGTGGCGAAGGAGGGGGCGGGGAACTGGTGGGTCTCCGTCGAGGTGCGCTGGCGCCCGATCTGCTCGGTGCCTTCGCCCGCTCCGGTTCCCTCGATCACGCCGACCGCGGTGTCGAACCAGTCGTCGATGCTGTCCCGCGCGGGCGCGGGCTCAGGCGCGGGCTCAACCGCAGGCGCGGGCTCCTCGACGGCCTCCGGCTCCTGTTCCTGCTCCGGCTCCTGCTCCGGCTCCGACTCCGGCGACGCCGTGCGCTGCTGCCCGATCAGCCCGACCGCCGTGTCGAACCAGTCGTCCACGCTGCCGCTGCCCGGGTCGGCGTGCGGGGTGTCGGGGAGGGTGCCCGCCGGGCCGTCGTAGACCGTGTCCCACCAGCCGTCGTCCGGCCGGGGCGGCTGTGCGGGTGCACCCTGCTTGCTCATCTGGCGGCTCCTGGTGGGTCCGTGGTCGCGCCGCCCCCGACGGGGCCGAACTGGCGTCATTGTCTCCGAGTGCAACGACGCTGTCCGGGTTTCGGCGACAACCGGTCAGCGAGCGGATCATCCCGGCCACCACCTCCCGTCAGCCGTCCCACCAGCCGCTTCGCCGGCGCGCGAGCGGCGCGCGGCCGGCGCGCAGCCGGGGCGCGGTCAGCGCGCGGACAGGGCGCGGCGGGGTCGTGAAGCGGCGGCGACGGGACTGCGGCAGGCCCGTCACCTCGGTGTTCGGTTCCGTTCCGTCCGTGCTTGCCGGATGTGCCCCGAGCAGGGCGTTTCCTGGTCATTGCAGGTCAGGGGCCGCCGAAAATGGGGGTCAAGGAGGGGCATCGCTTCACCCGTTCGGCTGATTAAATGTCCGCATGACCGCGTCGGCCCCCAGCTCACCCCGACCGGGGAGGGCCGCACCGGCGGGCCGCCCGGCTGGTGCGCTGTTGGTCCTGCTGCTGGTCGCCCTGCTCACCGCGCTGCCCTGCGCGGGGCAGTCGGGCGCGGCGGACGTTCCCGCCCGTACCGCGCCGGCCCCGGCGGTCGCCGTCTCGGTGGTCAGCGCGGCGCAGGCCACCGCCCCCGCTGCGCACTCCGGACGCACCGGCCACACCGCCAAGGCGTCCGGCCAGAAGCAGCAGCTCGCCGCGGAGCAGGACCACTGGATCCTGTGCACCGCCGACGGCCAGCCGCCGCGCAACAACGGCTGCTCCAGCCACCCGTTCTGTCCGCAGGACGCACAGCTGCCGAACCCGCCCCCGCAGCCGCAACCCGCCGTCTCGCCGCTCGCCGCTCCGGCACCCGAGGCGCTGCCCCGAGTGGTGCCCGCGGGACTGCTGGACGGCCCGCACCCGGCGCCCGATCTCCACGAACTCCAGGTCCACCGGTCCTGAGCGGAACCCGCCGCCGACGGCTCCCGTCGGCGGATCCGCCTCCCCACTCCACCTCAGCCGTCCGCCGCCACGACCGTGCGCGGCGGGGACAAGGACAACCGTCATGGGTTCCGCCTCCAAGCAGTCCAACAAGGGCACCGCCGACCGCCGCGCCCGGATCGCCGAACTGCGCGCCGCCGAGCAGCGCCGCGACCGTCGCAACAAGATCGTCGCGTCGGTGGCGGCCGGTGTGCTGGTGATCGGCGCGATCGCCACCGGCACGTGGATCGTCATGGACCAGAACCAGAAGAAGAAGGACAAGGAGGCCGCCGCCAACGCGGACATCCCGGGCGTGAAGACCTTCGGCGACCTGAGCCGCAACCACGTCAAGGACAAGGTCAACTACCCGATGACCCCGCCGGTCGGCGGCGACCACAACGCGATCTGGCTCGACTGCATGGGCCACGTCTACGACCAGCCGGTCGAGAACGAGCGCGCCGTCCACTCGCTGGAGCACGGCGCGGTCTGGGTGACGTACAACGGCAAGGCCACCCCGGAGGACATCAAGATCCTCTCCGACAAGGTCAAGACCACCCCCTACTCGCTGATGAGCCCGTACCCGGACGAGCAGGGCACCATCACGCTGAACGCCTGGAGCACCCAGCTGATCGTGGACAGCGCCTCCGACCCGCGGGTGAACCAGTTCTTCACCAAGTACGTCCAGGGCAAGCAGACCCAGGAACCGGGCGCCTCCTGCACCATGGGGCAGATGTGACGGCCGACGCAGGCCACCCCGGAAAGGCCTCGGCGACGGGCCGGGCGGCGGACGGCGCGGCGGACTCGGCCGGCGCGGTGGGCGCGGTGGGCGCGGTGGACGCGGGCGCCCCGGAGGAGCCGGCCGCCGCACGCGGCCGGCGGCGGCTGTGGTGGCCGGCGGCGCTGGCCGCCGCGGTCGCACTGGCGCTCGGGGTGCCGGCCCTGGTGGCGAGCGGGACGTCGGCCTCCGGCACCTCCTCGGTGGCCGTCCCGGCGGACGACTCGCCCGAGGCCGGGTTCGCCCGCGACATGGCGACCCACCACCAGCAGGCGGTCGACCTGTCGTTCATCGTCCGGGACCGCACCGGCGACGAACCGACCCGCACCCTGGCCTTCGACATCATCAACACCCAGGCCAACCAGCGCGGGATGATGATGGGCTGGCTCGACCAGTGGGGGCTGTCCCAGCACTCGACCGCCAAGCCGATGGCGTGGATGAAGATGGACCACGACTACGCGGCCCACGACGGTTCGCTGATGCCCGGCATGGCCACCAACGCCCAGATCGCCAAGCTGCGCACGCTCAGTGGCCGGGACGCCGAGGTGTACTACCTGCAGCTGATGATCGAGCACCACAAGGGTGGCGTCGAGATGGCCCAGGGCTACGTGGACCTGGCGAAGAACGACGTCGAGAAGCGGCTCGCCCAGTCGATGGTGGTCGCCCAGACCTCCGAGCTGGAGCTGATGACCGACATGCTCAAGGAGCGCGGCGCCGCCCCCGGCGTGCCCGCGTCCTGACAGCGCCCTTCCCGGTTCCGGTCCCCGGCGGCCGGGGCGCGGTGGCGGTCCCGTACCGCCCGCACCGCGCCCCGGCCGTCCGCCTTACCGCAGGCTGCCGGGTGCTGCCGCCGAGCCGCTCCGGTTCACCGACCGTCCGGCCACGGTTCGTCGCCGGGCGCCCCCCAAAGGGTCGGAGCGTCGGCGGGCGGAGCGTCGGCGAGCACCTGCTGAAGACGTTCGCGGACTCGCGGACGAGGAACCGGCCGCGGCGGCGGGGTTGGACCACTGCGCGGGCGCCATGGAGACGCCGGTGCGGCGCGGCCCGAACCGGGCCCCGGACGGCCTGGGCGTCAGCCCGTCCTGAGGCGCTCGCGGGACCGGGCCGGGGTCTGGCTCGTCAGCGCGGCGGCCGCCACCGCGACCAGGGCGAGGACGACCAGCACCGTCCGCCCACCGGACGCCGCGCCCGCCAGGTGGACGCCGAGGACGGACAGCGCCATGCCGAGCGCGGTGCCGAGGCTGCGGGCCATGTTCACCATGCCGCCGCCCACCGCCGAGCACTCCGCCGGGATCGCCCGCATCACCAGCGCGTTGTTGGCGGGCAGGAGCAGGCCCAGCCCGTACCCGGCGACCAGCAGCGGAGCCGCCACCGCCGCACCGGAGACCGGCAGCAGGGCGAACAGCAACAGCCCGGCCCCCGCCAGGCCGGCCCCGAAGCGGCACCGGGCGACGTCCGACCAGCCCCGGGGCAACAGCCCGCCGCCGGCCGTCGCGGCCACCGCGAAGGCCGCCGGCAGCAGGGTGACCACCAGGCCCGCGGCGGCCGTCGACACGCCCGCGCCGGTGAGCAGCACCGGGCCCAGCACCAGCGGGCAGAACAGCAGCAGGTACCCGATCAGGGCGACCACCAGCCCGGACCGCACGCCCGGGGTGTTCACCAGCCCCGGGGCCAGGATCGGCCGGGCGGCCCGCCGCTCCTGGCGCACCAGGGCCAGCGCCAGGACGGCGGCGGCGAGCAGCAGGGCGGCGACGGCCCAGCCGGGCAGCGGCAGGCCGGAGGCGGTGGAGAGGGCGAGCAGCAGTGCCGTGGTCGCGCCGGTGAGCAGCAGCATGCCGGGCAGGTCGAAGCGGGGTGCCCGGGGTTCCTCCCCGGCTCCGGCCCCTGCCATGGCCCCGGCAGTGACAACGGTGGCGGCCCCGGCCCCGGCAGTGACAACGGTGGCGGCCGCAGCGGTGCCGCGTGGCCGCGGGATCGTGACCGGTCCGCAGGTCCGGGTGCGGGGCAGCAGGTACCAGCCGGCCAGGATGCCGAACACCGCGATCGGCACGTTGGCCCAGAACACCCACCGCCAGGAGGCGTGCTCGACCAGCAGCCCGCCGAGGCTGGGGCCGAGCGCCAGTCCGAGGCCCTGGGCGGCGGCCTGGATGCCGAGCGCGCGGCGCATGGCGTGTTCGGGGACGCCCCGGGCCACCAGGGCGACGCTGTTGGCCTGCATCATCGCGGCGCCGACGGCCTGGACGGCTCGGCAGGCGACCAGGATCCACAGGCCGGCGGCGAGCCCCGCGCCCAGCGAGGACAGTCCGAAGACCGCGAAGCCGCCGATGTACATGGTCTTGCGGCCGACCAGGTCGGAGAGCCGGCCGATCGGGGCCAGCAGGGCGACCAGGACGAGCAGGTAGGCGAGGGCGACCCACTCGACGGCGGCGAAGTCGGCGTGGAAGTGCCGCCCGAGGGCGGGGAAGACCAGGGCGATGACGCTGGCGTCGAGCTGGCCGAGGAAGGCGCCGAGGCAGACCGTGCCGACGGCCAGCCAGTGGGCGTGGCGCCAGCCGGCTATGCCGCGGGGGCGGGGCCGCTCGGTGAGCAGGCGCGCGGCCAGAGCGGTGGCGTTCATATTCCAAATATATCGGACGCAGACATGTTCCTTCTACGAGCTGCTCGTCATGCGACGAAGCTTCCGTTCCGCGCCACGAGAACGTTCCGTCCCCTGGCACACCGCGCTCACCCCGGGCGTCTCGGCGGGGGCGCCCCACCGCGTCCCGCCAGGCGCGGCCACCCTGCCGTCACGCCCGCCCCCGCGCCTGGTGCTGCGCCCGCCGTCAGACCCCGCCCGCGCCCGCCGCCGCACCGGCTGCCGCGCCGTGTCCGAGGGGCGGACGGCAGGCCCGAAACGCCCCGTACCAGGCGATACGCTGTCCGCCATGCCGTCGTCACCGCACGTTCCCGAGCCCGCCGCCTCAGCACCCGACCTGGCGGTCGAGCACGCCCGGCGGCTGACCGACACCGTCACCCGGTTGCGCCGCGCACTGCGCAGCAGCATCCGCACCGACTACCCGTGGGAGTCCCTGCCGATGGCGCAGGTCGAGCTCCTGCAGACGCTCGCCGCCGCCCCGCTGCGGGTCGGTGAACTCGCCGCCCGGCAGCGGCTCGCCCCCAACACGGTGAGCGGACTGGTCGGCAAGCTGCTGGAAGCCGGCTTCGTGGACCGCCAGGCCGATCCCGGCGACCGGCGCACCGCCCGGATCGCGCTCACCCCGGCCGGACGGCGCCAGCTGGACGACTGGCAGCACGCCCACGAGCGGCGGATCGCCACCGCCCTGGGCGCACTCACCGCGGCCGACCGCGAGGCGGTCGTCCACGCCCTGCCCGCCCTGGAGCAGTTGGCCCGCGCCCTGGCGCAGCCCGGCGGTTCGGGCGAGCAGCCGCCACCGGCCGAACCGGTCGGCTGACACCGCCGGTCACCAGCGCCCAAAAGAAGTGGCCCCGGCAACCGGGGGCCGTTAACGTCCCCGCATGCCCCCCGCGCAGATACGACTGGGGCCCTGGACGGACGCCGACCTCGCGCTGCTGCGCCGGGTCAACACCCCGGAGATGAAGAAGCACGTCGGCGGGCCGGAGACCGAGGAGCAGCTGCTCCACCGGCACCGGCGCTACCTGGACTTCGCCCCGTCCGGCCTCGGTCGCATGTACCGGATCGTGCTGCTGCCCGAGGGCGAGGCGGTCGGCACGGTCGGCTACGGCACCCGGACCTGGGAGGGCGAGACCGTGCACGAGATGGGGTGGAACGTGCTGCCCGGGCACCAGGGACGGGGCATCGCCGCCGCCGCGGCCCGGGCCGCCGTCGAGGCCGCCCGGCGGGAGGCCGCACACCGCCACCTGCACGCGTTCCCGTCGGTGGACAACCCCGCCTCCAACGCGGTGTGCGCGAAGGCCGGGTTCACCCTGCTCGGGCGGACGGACTTCGAGTTCCCGCCCGGGCGGTTCATGGTCAGCAACAACTGGCGGGTGGATCTGCACAGTTGAGCGCTCCCGGGCGGGTGGCGGCTGAACTCCGTTCGCAGCTCGGGCCGTTGGTCTGCCGGCTGCTCAACACCCCAACGGGTTCTTCAGCCCGGAACAGCCCGGAACGCCCTCCGGTCGGGCCGGCGACGGGCTGTGGACCGGGTTCGGAGCAGCAGCCGGGTTCAGAACAGCGTGCCGCTTTCCAGCTCCAGCAGCCAGCGCTTGCGGTCCACGCCCGCGGCGAAGCCGGTGAGCGCGCCGTTGGCGCCCAGCACCCGGTGGCAGGGGCGGACGACCAGCAGCGGATTGGCGCCGACCGCGCCGCCGACCGCCCGGACCATGCGCGGCGACTGCCCGGCGAGCTCGGCGAGTTGGCCGTAGGTGACGGTCCTGCCGTACGGGATCGCGTCCAGCGCGGCCCAGATCCGGCGGCGGAACTCGGTGCCCACCGGTGCGAGCGGCAGGTCGAACGCGGTGCGCTCGCCGGCGAAGTAGGCGGTCAGCTGGGCCACCGCCTCGGCGAGGGCGTCGGGGTCGAGCTTCCAGGTGTCGGCGGGCTCGGCCAGTGCGTACTTCTGGCCGGGCGCGGTGACGGTGGCCAGGGCCGCCGGGCCGTCGTCCTCGGGCAGCACACCGCTGAGCAGCAGCCGGCCCAAGGGGCTCTCCATGGTGGTGTAGACGGTGGTGCTCATGCCGGGTCGTTCTCCGTTCCGGTGGTGGTGCTGGTGCTGGGGCTGGGCCTCGGACCGGCGGTGGCCCTCGGGCCGGGGTCGGTGCTGGTGGCGCCGGGGCTGGTGCCGAGGCCGGGGACCACCGGTCCGGCCCACAGCCGGTGGACGGCGTAGGAGCGCCACGGGGCCCAGGCCTCGGCCGCACGGGCGGCGGACTTCGGCTCCCCGCCGGCGCCGAGCCGGACGAGACCGTGCCGGACGCCGAGGTCGCTCGCGAGGAAGACGTCGGGATCGGCGAGCGCCCGCATCCGCAGGTAGCCCACCGTCCAGGGGCCGATGCCCGGCAGGGCCAGCAGCTGGGCCGCGGCCTCCTCACGGTCCACCCCGGTGTCGAGACGGACCACGCCCTCCGCCAGCGCGGCGCACAGGCCGGTGAGCGCGCGGCGGCGGGCGGCCGGCATCGCGAAGTCCTCCGGGTCGGCGGTGGCCAGGGCCGCCGCCGTGGGGAAGAGCAGCCGCAGACCGCCGCTCGGCTCGGGCAGCGCGGCGCCGTACTTCTCGGCGAGCCGGCCCGCCAGGGTACGGGCGGCTCCCACGGTGATCTGCTGGCCGAGGACGGCGCGCACGGCCAGTTCGTGCGGGTCCACGTGACCGGGCGAGCGCACCCCGGGGCGCTCGCGCACCAGCGGACCGAGCACCGGGTCGGCGCCGAGCTGCTCGTCGACGGCGTCCGGGTCGGCGTCCAGGTCGAAGAGGATGCGCAGGCGCTGCACGGCGGTCGGCAGATCGCGCAGATCGGCGAGGAACAGACGGCAGTCGAGCCAGCCCCGGGTGCGCGGCTCCCCCGGCGCGAGGCCGTCAACCTCGGCGATGCCGTGGCCGTACGGGAGTGCAAGGGTGCGCCGGTAGGTGCGCACGCCGGTGCCCGGGTCGAGCACGACCTCCTCCACGCCGGGGACGGCGCGCAGGGCGAGGAAGTCGATCAGGTGGTCGCTGTCGATCGCGCCGCGGTAGGCGAGGCGCAGGGTCAGGCCGCCGGCCGGGGTCGCGGTGCGGCGGCCGGCGGCGACCTCGGCGCGCAGGGCGGTGGGCGTGCGGTCGTAGACCTCGCGGACGGTGTCGTTGAACTGGCGGACGGAGGCGAAGCCGGCCGCGAACGCGATCTCGGTCACCGGCAGCTCGGTGGTCTGCAACAGCAGTCGGGCGGTCTGGGCACGGCGGGCGCGGGCCAGGGCGATCGGGCCGGCGCCGAGCTCCGCGGTGAGCTGGCGCTGCAACTGGCGGGCGCTGTAGCCGAGGCGGCCGGCCAGGCCCGCGACGCCCTCGCGGTCCACCACGCCGTCACCGATCAGGCGCATCGCGCGGCCGACCAGGTCGGCGCGGTGGTTCCACTCCGGGGAGCCCGGTACGGAGTCGGGGCGGCAGCGGCGGCAGGCGCGGAAGCCCGCGCCCTGGGCGGCAGCGGCACTGGGGTAGAAGCGGCAGTTGGTGCGCTTGGGCGTCACGGCGGGGCAGCTCGGTCGGCAGTAGATGCCGGTGGAGGTGACGGCCGTGAAGAACACCCCGTCGAAGCGAGAGTCACGGCTGTCCACGGCTCGGTACCGGATGTCGTCGTCGATCACGCTGTCCAGTCTGCGGCACCGGGCGGGGGGTGACTGGCGGGAATCGGACATTGCCGTTCGGGGGGGTCCCCCTCCCCCCGCCCAACCCTCCCCTCCCCCTACCGCCCGCACAATGCTTGAAGCCAGGCCTGGCCGAGCCGAGCCAGGCCAGGTCAGGCCCAGCACCGACCGCACACCGCGCACGGACCGCCCCTGGCCCCCGGCCGGCGGCCGCAACACACCGACCGCGCCCAACCGCATCAACCGGAGACCCGACGGCGCCCGACCGCACTGACCGGCGACCCGACCGAACGGGAGGGTCGTGCCGGCCAGGGCCCCGCCCGGCACGACCCACTCGGTCAGCGCTTCACCGGCCCTCCCGCCGCCCGCATCGACTTGGTGATCGTCTTCCACCTGTTCGTCCGGGCCTTGGCCACCCGGGCGTCCGAGCGGGAGGCGATCCACTCGTTCTCGCGCTGGAGCTTGAGGTAACTGTCCATCCGGCGCCGCGGCAGGGTGCCGTCCTCCAGCGCCGCCCGGACCGCGCAGCCGGGCTCGGTGTGGTGGTTGCAGTCGTGGAAGCGGCACTCCTCGGCCAGTTCGGCGATGTCGGCGAAGGCCAGGTCCACGCCCTCGCCACCGTAGAGACCGACCTCGCGCAGCCCGGGGGTGTCGATCAGCACGCCACCGCCGGGCAGGGCTATCAGCTCGCGGGTGGTCGTGGTGTGGCGGCCCTTCTGGTCGACGGAGCGGGCCTCCTGGACAGCCATCACGTCGGTGCCGGCCAACGCGTTGGTGAGGGTGGACTTGCCGACACCGGACTGGCCGATCACCACGGTGGTGCCGGGGGCGCAGGCGCGGAGCACGTCGATGCCCTCCCCGGTCTCCGCGCTGACGACCAGCACCGTGACGCCGGGGGCGACTGCCTCCACGTCGGCGCGGATGAAGTCGGCGTCGTCGACCAGGTCGGCCTTGGTGAGGACGACCAGCGGTTCGGCGCCGGACTCCCAGGCCAGGGCGAGGAAGCGCTCGATCCGGCCGAGGTCGGGGTCGGCCGCGAGCGAGGCGGCGATCAGCACGGTGTCCACGTTGGCGGCGAGCACCTGGCCGTCGGAGCGCTTGCCGGCCACCTTGCGGATGATCGCCGTGGAGCGCGGCAGCAGCGCGGTGACGGCGGCCATCGGCTGGGCGTGCAGGTCGACGGCGGCCCAGTCGCCCGTGCACGGGCAGTTGATCATGTCGGCATCGCCCACCGGCCGGGTGTCGAGCCGGACGGTGCGCAGTCCGCCCGTCTCCGGGTCGACCAGGACGGCGTCGCACTGGCCGCGGTCGATCCGGACGATGCGGGCCGGGAGCAACCCGGCCTCGGCGAGCGGCGCGAAGAGCTGGTCGAGTTCGGGCGTCCAGCCGTAGCCGGACAGCGGAGCGTCCCCGACAGCAGCGGACAGCGAGGAAGAGGAAGAAGTAGAGAACGACGGAACGGAGGCAGCGTCGAACAACGCAGTGGCCCTTCGGGAGTAGATGGTCCCGGCGGGCTACGGCTGGCGCGGAAGGCTCAGCCGGCGGCCGGGAAGTGGAGGTGAACGCGAGTGCTGCCCTGGGCAGCTATCGGGGCGACAACGACCACGGGGTTCACCTCCTGCTCTCTACTCCTCGGACGGCCCAACGGCCTCCGAACCGGACGCGACACACGCTAGTGGAACTGCCCTGGGCGGCCAACCCATTTTTGACCTGCGGAAACGCACCGTCAGCGGGCGGGAGGCCCGCCCTCCGCTAGCCGCCGTACCGGTGCTTGAGGTTCGGGTCGTCCAGCCACCAGGGCCGCATCCCGGTCTCGTCCTCCTCCGGCAGCCCGGCCGCCCGGGCCTGCGCGGCCGCCGCCTCGAAGCGGGCGTCCAGTTCGGCGTCCACGGCCTTCGTCTCCGCGCGCCCCTGCACGACCATCCGCCGCACCAGCGCGGCGAGGAACGGCAGTCCGACGAAGTCCCCCAGCACCCAGAAGGCGTTGCCGCCCCAGGTCTGGTCCTGCGCCAGGCTCGGCCCCCAGGGCCGTCCGAGGGCCGCGTAGTAGTGCTCGGCGACGAGGTGGCCGCCGTAGATCAGCACGATCCCCAGGCCCGCGTCGAAGATCACCTCGGCGAAGGTGATGAACAGCCCCACCAGGTGCGGGTACTCGCGCCCGACCGGGTCGAGCTGCAGTCGCGGCCAGAAGTACGCCAGGCCGAGCAGCACCAGCGCCAGGTGCAGCACCACGTTGCCCGTCCCGCTGGAGACCGACCACTCGTACCAGGGCGTGAAGTAGAGCAGCCAGGGCGGTGCCATCAGCAGCGCGGTGGAGACCGCGGGGAACATCAGCACCTTGGACGGCCGGCTGCGCAGCACCCGCAGGATCCGTTCGCGCCGGGGCTCCGGCGAGGATTCGACCAGCAGGGAGACCGGTGCGCCGAGGGCCAGCAGCAGCGGGACGACCATGAGCAGCAGCACGACCTGCACGGCGCGGTCGGTGAAGAGGATCCGCTCGTACACGCCGAGGCCGGAGCAGGTGCACCAGGCCCACAGCAGCAGCCCGCCGAGGAAGGCGGCGGTGCGGGTGGGCTGCCAGCGTCCGCCGGACCGGTGGACGGTGCGCACCGAGGCGAGGTACCAGCCGCCGAGCAGCAGGGAGAGCGCGGGCACCAGCGGTTCGAAGGTCCAGGAGGTGATCAGGTCGGACCACTGCCAGGGAGGTGGTCCGCCGTACGCAAGCGCCGCGCCGTCCATCCGTCCGCCCATCCTGTCCGCACCCGTCCGTACCGGTCCGCAGCCGTCACAACAGCCACCCGCGGCCGCCGGCAGCGACCAGCAGCCGCCGTCAACCGTCCGCAGCCGGCCGGAAGCGCCCACAGCCGCCGGGCGGTGGCCGCGGCGCCCGGCCATGATGTCCTCCCGCCCGCGGCCGGGCACACGCGGGGCCCGCCTCTATACCCCGACCTGGACAAAGCTTTGCCGAGCGTGGACAAAGCTTTGCCCGGGCAAAGTTCCGTCCCCACCGGCTCCGACCGCAACCGGCGCGGGCCCCCGGTCGTCTGGCAGGATGCACCGTCGGCGATACCGGCCGCGCGGCTGACAGCAAGGGGACGACAAGAGGTGCGAAGCACTGCACGCGGCGAGGGCCGCCGGCTGGCCGGGCGCCACCGCAACATCGAACTGGGCCTGCTGGCCCTCGCGGTGGCCGTCTGCCTGGCGGGACACATCGACGCCTCGCTCGCGCTGACCGGCTCGCTGCCGCCGGGACTGCTGGTGCACGGCCTGTCCCTCGGGGCGCTGGCCGTGGCGGCGCACCTGGCGGTGCGGCGGTTCGCGCCGTACGCGGACCCGCTGATCCTGCCGCTCGGCGTGTTCCTGACCGGCTTCGGTCTGGTGCTGCTGGACCGCCTCGACTTCAGCTACAAGGCCGCGCACGCCGCCAAGGGCGACTACCAGAAGCTCCCGGCCGCGCCTTCGCAGCTGATGTGGGTGTTCCTGTCGGTGGCGGCGGCGATCGCGCTGATCGTCTTCGTCAAGCACCACCGCTTCTTCCAGCGCTACGTCTACCTGCTGATGGCGGGGGCGCTGATCCTGCTGGCCGCGCCGGTGTTCTCGCCGAGCGACAGCTTCGGCGCCAAGCGCTGGATCCGGCTGTTCGGGCTGTCCTTCGAGCCGGACGAGTTCGTGAAGGTCGCGATCACGATCTTCTTCGCGGGCTACCTGATGGCCGCCCGGGACGCGTTGGCGCTGGCCGGCCGGAAGGTCTGGGGGATGACCCTGCCGCGCGGGCGGCACGCCGGACCGGTGCTGGCGATCTGGGCGGTCAGCCTGCTGGTGCTGATCTTCGAGCGTGACCTGGGCACCTCGCTGATCTTCTTCGGCGTCTTCATCGTGATGCTGTACGTGGCGACCGAGCGCACCAGCTGGGTGGTGCTCGGCCTGCTGATGGCGGTCGGCGGCGCGGGGGTGGTCGGGACCCTGGAGCCGCACGTGCACGGGCGCGTCGAGGCCTGGCTGCACCCGCTGGACTACTACAAGCCGGTCCACGACCCGGCGATCTCCGAGCAGCCCGCCGAGGCGCTGTTCAGCCTCGGCACCGGGCACATGACCGGCACCGGCCTGGGTTCCGGCCGGCCGTGGCTGATCGGCTTCGCGGGCCGCAGCGACTTCATCTTCACCACCATCGGCGAGGAGCTGGGCCTCGCCGGGGTGACGGCGGTGCTGCTGGTCTACGTGCTGCTGATCCAGCGCGGGCTGCGCACCGCGGTCGGCCTGACCGACCCGTTCGGCAAGCTGCTGGCCACCGGCCTGTCGGCGGCGCTGGCACTCCAGGTGTTCGTGGTCGTCGGCGGCGTGAGCGGGCTGGTTCCGCTGACCGGCAAGGCCTTGCCGTTCCTGGCCGCCGGCGGTTCCTCACTGCTGGCGAACTGGCTGATGGTCGCCCTGCTGATCAAGCTCTCCGACTCCTCGGGCCGCACCGCCCTGGAGCCCGCCCCGCCGAGCCCGGAGCCGCTCCCGGCCCAGGCCGGCCCGGCGGGCCGCTCCGGCGCGGCCCCCGACCGGACGGCTCCCGGTCAGGACGCCGACCGGGCTGCCGACCAGGCCTCCGGGCCGTCCACGGCCGGCGCCGCTCCGGGCGGCCGCCACGATCCCGGCGCCCCGACCGAGCTGCGCCCCGCGGTCAACACCCCCGCGGCCAGCATGCCCCCGTTCAGCACCCCCGCGGCTCCGCAGTCCTCGTACGGCCACTTCCCGGCCGCCGAACGGCCCACCCACGGCTGAACCCAGCGCTCCCGCCCCCGGCAGCCAGCCACGCACCCCGCCGACACCTGACACCACGACACCCGTCCACGAACGCGCGCCGGGCCTCCCCCGATCCACCGGGGAGGCCCGCCGCCGTCCAGCCCGACTGCCGTCCGGCCCAGCCGCCCCCGGCCCCGCCGGTCCGGCCGGCAGCCGCCCCCGGCCCCGCCGGTCCAGCCCCAGCCGCCCCCGCCCCTACCGCTGCTCCCACGGCGGCTGCGGCGGCCGCGGCGGGTAGCCCGGCGCCGGCCGCTCCGGCGGCGGCCCGGTCGGCCGGTCGCTGTCCGGCGGCGGCGGGGCGGGCCGGTGGTGCGGGCCGCCGCCGCGCGAGGTGAGCCGGCCGCGAAGGTCGTCGGCGGCCAGCACGTCGGCCCAGCGTTCGGGGTACTCGGCGGGTGCGTCGACGTCGTCGACCTCCTCCTCGCCCCACTCCTCCTCGGCGCCCTCGGCCAGGCCCAGTTCGCGGGCGCGCCGGGCCCGCTCGACGGCCCGCCGGGCGGCGACCTCGCGGACCACCGCGGCGGCCGCCTCCTCGTGGGCGCGCTCGTTCTCGGCGCGGGCGTCGGCGGTCTCCAGGGTGGGCCAGCGGCGGTCTATGGCGGCGTTCATGGCGGCGCCGATGAGCACCGCGAGGGCCACCACGAAGATCCACAGCAGCACGGCCACCGGCGCCGCCAGCGAGCCGTACACCGAGGGGCCTTCGACCGAGCTGACCAGGTAGAGCCGCAGGCCGACGCTGCAGAACACCAGTACCACCAGGGCGACCAGGGCGCCGGGGATGTCCTCGCGCCAGGGCGTGGAGACCGGCACGGCCAGGTGGTACAGGGTGGTCAGGGAGACGATCAGCAGCAGGATCGCGACCGGCCAGTAGGCGGCGCCGACGAGCCCGGCGAGGCCCTGCACGGCGTTCTCGACCAGCCCGGGCCCGGCCATCAGCAGCGGCAGCACCAGGGAGGCGATCACCAGGGCGCCGAGGTAGAGGCCCAGCGACATCAGCCGGGTCTTGACGATGCCCCGCTTGCCGTCCAGCCCGTACATCACGGTGATGGTGTCGATGAAGATGTAGAGCGCCCGGGATCCGGACCACAGCGACAACAGGAAGCCGATCGAGATCAGGTCCGGCCGGGTGTGGTCGAAGACCTGGCTGAGCAGCGGTTTGACGACCTCGTTGACGGACGAGTCCGACAGCACCGTCCCGGAGGCCGAGATGATGTCGTGCTTCAGGCGGTCGATGGTGCCCGCGCCGAGGAACTCGTCGAGGTAGCCGAGCGTGGCGGCCAGGCCGAGCAGCAGCGGCGGGATCGACAGCAGCGTGAAGAACGCCGCCTCCGCGGCGAGGCCGGTGACCCGGTACTCGACGCAGGTGTTGGTGGTGTCCTTCACCAACTCCCACGCGGTGCGGCGCCAGGTGGCCCGTTTGGCCGCGCGCCGGGAGCCCTTGCCCCGGCGCCGGGAGGGCCGCTCGGGGTTCGGTCTGCTGGTATCGCCTGCTGCTTGCACAGGGCTAACGGTATCGGGCCGGGGCGGCCGGGGGTGATCTCCCCGGGGTGCGGGCGTCCGAGCGGGCACCGGGCGGGGAGCGGCGGGAACCGTACGGCGTCCCGAGGGGTGAAACTCCAGCGTCCACCATTCGGACGTTAGTGGACCGCGAGTCCCGCGCCGTGCCAATCTCTTGCCATGTCTAGCGCCGGAACCACCTTGGTAGGTCGACTCCACGTCGACCTCCTCCGCGTGTCCAGCGCCATCTGTCCGGTGATCTGAGCCCACCCCGCCGCACCACCGCACCCGGCGCCGACCCCACCGCCATCCCCCCGCGGAAGCGGATGCGCAGGCGCCCGCCCGGCCCGGTCACTGCTCTCCCGGCCCTGAGAAACCCGCAGGTCACAGCAGCACCGCCCCGTCGAGCACGCCCCGCGACCCACCCGGCGCCAGCGCCACCTGCCCAGAAGGACTTCGCCATGGCCACCTCCCCCGAGACCGCCGAGCCCACGGCCGACCGCACCGCCGCGCGCCGCCCCGCCGCGGCTCGCAAGGTCACCCGCCACCGCGGTGAGGGCCAGTGGGGCATGGGCCACTTCACGCCGCTGAACGCCAACGAGCAGTTCAAGAAGGACGACGACGGTCTCAACGTGCGGACACGTATTGAGACGATCTACGCGCACCGCGGCTTCGACTCGATCGACCCGGCCGACCTGCGCGGCCGGATGCGCTGGTGGGGCCTCTACACCCAGCGCAAGGAGGGGATCGACGGCGGCAAGACCGCGATCCTTGAGCCGCACGAGCTGGACGCCGAGTACTTCATGCTCCGCGTGCGCATCGACGGCGGCCGGCTGACCGTCGCCCAGCTGCGGGCGATCTCCGAGGTCTCCGAGCAGTACGCCCGGGGCACCGCCGACCTGACCGACCGCCAGAACATCCAGTACCACTGGATCCGGATCGAGGACGTCCCGGCGATCTGGCGCAAGCTGGAGGCGGTCGGCCTGTCCACCACGGAGGCCTGCGGCGACACCCCGCGCGTCATCCTCGGCTCCCCGGTGGCCGGCGTCGCCGAGGACGAGATCATCGACGGCACCCCGGCCATCGACGAGATCAACCGGCGCTTCATCGGCAACAAGGAATTCTCCAACCTGCCGCGCAAGTTCAAGAGCGCGATCTCCGGCTCCCCGCAGCTGGACGTGGCGCACGAGATCAACGACGTCGCCTTCGTCGGCGTGGTCCACCCCGAGCACGGGCCCGGCTTCGACCTGTGGGTCGGCGGCGGCCTGTCCACCAACCCGCGGCTGGGCGTGCGCCTCGGCGCCTGGGTCCCGCTGGAGCAGGTGCCCGACGTCTTCGGCGGCGTCATCGGCATCTTCCGCGACTACGGCTACCGGCGCCTGCGCAACCGCGCCCGGCTGAAGTTCCTGCTCGCCGACTGGGGCGCGGAGAAGTTCCGTCAGGTGCTGGAGGACGAGTACCTGGGCCGCAAGCTCGTCGACGGCCCCGCGCCCGCCGAGCCCGCCGCCCGCTGGCGCGACCACGTCGGCGTCCACCGCCAGAAGGACGGCAAGTACTACATCGGCTTCGCGCCCCGCGTCGGCCGGGTCGACGGCAAGCTGCTCGGCCGGATCGCCGACCTCGCCGCCGCCCACGGCAGCGACCGGGTCCGCACCACGGCCGAGCAGAAGATGCTGGTCCTGGACATCGCCGAGGAGCACGTCGAGTCCGTGGTGGCCGGCCTGGAGGCGCTCGACCTGCGCGTCAGCCCCTCGCCGTTCCGCCGCGGCACCATGGCCTGCACCGGCATCGAGTACTGCAAGCTCGCCATCGTCGAGACCAAGGAGCGCGGCCGCACCCTGATCGACGAACTGGAGCAGCGCCTGCCGGACTTCGCCGAGCCGCTGACCATCAACATCAACGGCTGCCCGAACGCCTGCGCCCGCATCCAGGTCGCCGACATCGGCCTCAAGGGCCAGCTGGTCACCGACGAGCAGGGCAACCAGGTCGAGGGCTACCAGGTGCACCTGGGCGGCGCGCTCGGGCTGGAGGCCGGCTTCGGCCGCAAGGTCCGCGGCCTCAAGGTCACCAGCGCCGGCCTGCCCGACTACGTCGAGCGCCTGCTGACCCGCTACCAGGCCGACCGCACCGAGGGTGAGCGCTTCGCCCAGTGGGCGGCCCGGGCGACCGAGGAGCAGCTGTCGTGAGCGCGCGCAGCCGACGGGACGAGCAGGGTCGACCGGACGAGCGAAGCGAGGAGAGCGCATGAGTGAGCGGGCCGCGCCGTTCTTCTGCCCCTACTGCGGGGACGAGGACCTGCGCCCCTCCGAGGCCGGGCACGGCGCCTGGGAGTGCCACGGCTGCCGCCGCGCCTTCCAGTTGAAGTTCCTCGGCCTGCTGGCACCGACCCACGGGGGGACCTCCCATGAGCCGCACGACGACTGACCACGAGGAGATCGCCGTCCGGGCCGGCCGCGAGCTGGAGGAGGCCACGCCGCAGGAGATCCTGCGCTGGGCCGCCGACACCTTCGGCCAGCGGTTCTGCGTCACCTCCTCCATGGAGGACGCGGTGGTCGCCCACCTCGCCTCCTCGGTGTTCCCCGGCGTGGACGTGGTGTTCCTGGACACCGGGTACCACTTCCCGGAGACCATCGGCACCCGGGACGCGGTGGCCGCGACCATGCCGGTCAACGTCATCACGCTCACGCCGCTGAGGAGCGTCGCCGAGCAGGACGCCGAGTACGGGCCGCACCTGCACGACCGCGACCCGGACCTGTGCTGCTCGCTGCGCAAGGTCGAGCCGCTGAACCGCGGTCTGGGCGGTTACGACGCCTGGGCCACCGGGCTGCGCCGCGACGAGTCGCCGAGCCGGGCGAACACCCCGGTGGTGGCCTGGGACGCCAAGCGCCGCAAGGTCAAGATCGCCCCGATCGCCCGGTGGACGCAGGAGGACGTGGACGCCTACGTGGCCGCCCACGGAGTGCTGCTCAACCCGCTGCTGTGGGAGGGCTACACCTCGATCGGGTGCTCGCCGCTCTCCTGCACCCGCAAGCCCGCCGAGGGCGAGGACGCCCGGGCCGGCCGCTGGTCCGGCTCCGGCAAGACCGAGTGCGGCATCCACCTCTGACGCCCGCTCACCGACCCATCGTCAACGACCCCGTGAGGAAGAGACCGTGACAGCGAACACCCTGGCCGCCGACGGAGCCGCAGAGGCGGCCCGTGCGGCCGTCCCCTGCGAGCGCGGCGCCACCGTGTGGCTGACCGGGCTGCCGAGTGCGGGCAAGACCACGCTGGCGTTCGCGTTGGCCGAGCGGCTGCGCGCGGAGGGCCACCGGGTCGAGGTCCTGGACGGCGACGAGATCCGCGAGTTCCTCTCCAAGGGCCTCGGTTTCTCCCGCGAGGACCGGCACACCAACGTCACCCGGATCGGCTTCGTCGCCGAGAAACTCGCCGCCAACGGCGTCAAGGTGCTGGCCCCGGTGATCGCCCCTTTCGCCGACTCCCGCGCCGCCGTGCGCGAGCGGCACGCCGCGGCGGGCACCGAGTTCCTGGAGATCCACGTCGCCACCCCCATCGAGCTGTGCGCCGAACGCGACGTCAAGGGCCTGTACGCCAAGCAGGCAGCCGGCGAGATCACCGGCCTGACCGGCGTCGACGACCCCTACGAGGCGCCCGTGGAACCCGAGTTGCGCCTGCAGACCCAGGGCCGCGCGGTGGCCGAGAGCGCCGCCGAGCTGCACGCCTTCCTGACCGAGAGGGGCCTGGCATGACCACCGCGACCCACAGCCTGGTCCAGGCCGACGACACGCCCTTCGCACTGTCCCACCTGGACGCGCTGGAGGCCGAGTCGGTGCACATCCTCCGCGAGGTCGCGGGGGAGTTCGAGCGCCCGGTGATCCTCTTCTCCGGCGGCAAGGACTCCATCGTCATGCTGCACCTGGCCCTCAAGGCCTTCCACCCCGCACCGGTGCCCTTCGCCCTGCTGCACGTCGACACCGGCCACAACTTCCCCGAGGTCATCGCCTACCGCGACCGCGTCGTGGCGCAGCACCACCTGCGCCTGCACGTCGCCCACGTCCAGGACTACATCGACGACGGCCGGCTGCGAGAGCGCCCGGACGGCACCCGCAACCCGCTGCAGACCGTGCCGCTGCTCGACGCCATCGAGACCAACCGCTTCGACGCCGTCTTCGGCGGCGGCCGCCGCGACGAGGAGAAGGCCCGCGCCAAGGAGCGCGTCTTCTCCCTGCGCGACGAGTTCGGCGCCTGGGACCCGCGCCGCCAGCGCCCCGAACTGTGGTCGCTCTACAACGGCCGACACGCCCCCGGCGAACACGTACGCGTCTTCCCGCTGTCCAACTGGACCGAACTCGACGTCTGGCAGTACATCGAGCGCGAGGGCATCGAGCTCCCCGAGATCTACTACGCCCACGAGCGCGACGTCTTCGCCCGGGGCGGCATGTGGCTCACCGCCGGCGAGTGGGGCGGCCCCCGCGAGGACGAGCCCGTCCAGCGGCGCCTGATCCGCTACCGGACCGTCGGCGACATGTCCTGCACCGGCGCCGTCGACTCCGACGCCACCACCATCCAGGCCGTCATCGCCGAGATCGCCGCCAGCCGCCTCACCGAACGCGGCGCCACCCGCGCCGACGACAAGCTCTCCGAGGCCGCGATGGAAGACCGCAAGCGCGAGGGGTACTTCTAACCATGACCAGCACCACCCGGGCCGACATGATCCAGACCGGCACCGCCACCTCGCTCCTGCGCTTCGCCACCGCCGGCTCCGTCGACGACGGCAAGTCCACCCTCGTCGGCCGCCTCCTCCACGACTCCAAGTCCGTGCTCGCCGACCAGCTGGAGGCCGTCGAGCGCGTCTCCCTGGGCCGCGGCCAGGACGCGCCCGACCTCGCGCTGCTCACCGACGGCCTGCGCGCCGAACGCGAACAAGGCATCACCATCGACGTCGCCTACCGCTACTTCGCCACCCCCCGACGCCGCTTCATCCTCGCCGACACCCCCGGCCACGTGCAGTACACCCGCAACATGGTCACCGGCGCCTCCACCGCCGAACTCGCCGTCGTCCTGGTCGACGCCCGCAACGGCGTCGTCGAGCAGACCCGCCGCCACGCCGCCGTCGCCGCCCTCCTGCGGGTGCCCCACGTCGTCCTCGCCGTCAACAAGATGGACCTCGTCGGCTACGCCGAGCCCGTCTTCGCCGCCATCGCCGCCGAGTTCACCGGCTACGCCGCCTCGCTCGGCATCAAGGACGTGCTGGCCGTCCCGATCTCCGCCCTCGCCGGCGACAACGTCGTCGAACCCTCCCCCCACATGGACTGGTACGCCGGCCCCACCCTCCTGGAACACCTCGAAACCGTCCCGGTCGGCACCGACCCCAGCGCCGAGCCCGCCCGCTTCCCCGTCCAGTACGTCATCCGCCCCCAGACCGAGGAACACCCCGACTACCGCGGCTACGCGGGCCAGTTGGCCTCCGGCGTCCTGCGCGTCGGCGACCAGATCACCGTCCTGCCCACCGGCCACACCAGCACCGTCGCCGGCATCGACGTCCTCGGCCGCGCAACGGACATCGCCTGGGCCCCGCAGTCGGTCACCGTCCGCCTCGCCGACGACCTCGACATCTCCCGCGGCGACCTCCTCGCCGCCGGCCCGGCCCCCGTCCCCACCAAGGACATCGAGGCCACCGTCAGCCACCTCAACGAGCGGCCGCTGCGCGCCGGCGACAAGGTGCTGCTCAAGCACACCACCCGCACGGTGCGCGCGCTGGTCAAGGAGATCTCCTACCGGATCGACATCGACACGCTCGAACGGCGCAGCGGCGACCAGGGGTTGAACGTCAACGACATCGGCCACGTGATCCTGCGCACCGCCGAGCCGCTGGCCCTCGACAGCTACACCGACAACCGCCGCACCGGCTCGTTCCTGCTGATCGACCCGGCCGACGGCACCACCCTCACCGCCGGCATGACCGGCGAGGCCTTCGCGGCCGTACGAACCGACGAGGCACCCGACGCACCCGACGAGGAGGACTGGGTCTGATGCCCAGCGAGGCGTTCTCGGGCATGGACAAGCAAGGCGGCCGCATCGGCAGCGGCGTCCTCGGCAGCGGCCAGGGCGGCCTGACCCGATGTGCGGGCCGACAGGGCTGAGAACGCCCTGTCACCGGGCTGTCTTCCCCCACAGCCGCCCGGCTTGCCCCGGCACCCGCTGCCGCGCGCACCACCTTCCGACCGTCCACCCGGGAACCGCCTCCTGACGGTTCCGTCCACGAACAGGACTCGCCATGGCACCGCACCCGTCCTCCCATCCGCACGTCCGCCCCAACGCCGGCCGGATCAGACGCTCCGCGGCGGCCGCCGCGGCCGGACTGACCGCCGTGGCGCTGCTGTCGGCGTGCGGCTACGGCTCCAAGGCCGACGACAAGTCCTCCGACACCAAGGCCGACACCGCCGCCACCGCCGGCGGCTCGGGCGCGAAGCTCTCCGCCGACACCGTGAAGATCGGCTACTTCGCCAACCTGACCCACGGCACCCCCCTGGTCGGCCTCCAGGAGGGCATCTTCCAGAAGGAGTTGGGCGCCACCCAGGTCAAGACCCAGGTCTTCAACGCCGGTCCGGCCGAGATCGAGGCGCTCAACGCCGGGTCCATCGACATCGGCTGGATCGGCCCCTCCCCCGCGATCAACGGCTACACCAAGTCCGACGGCAAGTCGCTGAAGATCATCGCCGGCTCGGCCTCCGGCGGGGTCAAGCTGGTCGTCAACCCCGAGAAGATCTCCTCCCTGGACGACCTCAAGGGCAAGAAGATCGCCACCCCCCAGCTCGGCAACACCCAGGACGTGGCGCTGCTCAACTACCTGGCGGGCAAGGGCTACAAGGTCGACGCGGCCTCCGGCGCGGGCGACGTCTCGGTGGTGCGCACCGACAACAAGGTCACACCCGACGCCTACAAGTCCGGCTCCATCGACGGCGCGTGGGTGCCCGAGCCGACCGCCTCCAAGCTGGTCACCCTCGGCGCGAAGGTCCTGCTCAACGAGAAGGACGTCTGGCCGGACAAGAAGTTCGTGATCACCAACATCATCGTCTCGCAGAAGTTCCTCAAGGAGCACCCGGACGTGGTGGAGGCCGTGCTGCGCGGCTCGGTGAAGACCAACGCCTTCATCAAGGCCAGCCCGGACAAGGCCAAGGCCGACGCCAACGAGGCGATCAAGAAGGAGGCCGGCAACGCCCTGGAGCCGGCGGTGCTCGACCCCGCCTGGGCCGACATCGACTTCCTGGACGACCCGCTGGCGAACACCCTGCAGGCCGAGGCCGACCACGCCGTGACCGCCGGGCTCCTCAAGAAGCCCAACCTGAACGGCATCTACGACCTCACCCTGCTGAACAAGGTCCTCGCGGCCCAGGGCCGGCCCGCCGCGGCGGACGCCGGACTCGGCACCAAGTAGCGCCGCCGCCCCTCCAGTTCCGCGGTCCGGCCCCCGCCCGTCCGGTCGATCCCCGATCGATGCCCACCGGGACGGGCGGGGCCGGGCCCCGGCCCCGCTCCGCAGACCCCTCCCTCCTCGCCCGCCGACCGGCGGGAGGGACCATGACCACTCACGCAGGAGGTGCCCGGATGACCCCGGCACTGACCACCGAGGCCGACACCGCCGCCGTCGACGCCCGCGACGGCGCGCCCGCCGTCCGCATCTCGCACGTGCACAAGTCCTTCGGCCGTCCGGGCGCGCAGACCCACGTCCTGGACGACATCACCCTCGACGTCGCGCCCGGCGAGTTCGTCACCCTGCTGGGCGCCTCCGGCTGCGGCAAGTCCACCCTGCTCAACCTGGTCGCCGGCTTGGACGAGCCCAGCCGCGGCACCATCGAGGTGCCCGGCGGCCGGCCCGCGCTGATGTTCCAGGAGCACGCGCTGTTCCCGTGGCTGACCGCCGGCCGGAACATCGAGCTGGCCCTCAAACTGGCCGGGGTCCCCCGCCCCGAGCGCCGCGCCGAGGCCGAGCGCCTCCTCGAACTCGTCCGCCTGAACGGCTCGTACGGCAAGCGGGTGCACGAGCTGTCCGGCGGCATGCGCCAGCGCGTGGCGATGGCCCGGGCGCTCGCGCAGGGCAGCAGGGTGCTGCTGATGGACGAGCCGTTCGCCGCGCTCGACGCCATCACCCGGGACGTGCTCCACGACGAGATCACCCGGATCTGGTCCGAGCGGCAGCTGTCCGTCCTGTTCGTCACCCACAACGTGCGCGAGGCGGTGCGCCTGGCCCAGCGCGTCGTGCTGCTCTCCTCCCGCCCCGGCCGGGTCGCCCGCGAGTGGCGGATCGACCTGCCGCAGCCGCGCCGCATCGAGTCCGCCGGCGTCGCCGACCTGTCCATCGAGATCACCGAAGAACTGCGTGGGGAGATCCGTCGCCATGTCCAGCACTGACACCACGCTCGCCCGCCGCGCCGACGGCACGGCCGGCCACGGCCCCGACCAGGGCCCCGCCGGCGACACCGCCGACGTCGGCGCCGGCCTGGACGCCCTCGACGCGGTCTCCGCGCAGCGCAGTTCGCTCGGCGAGGTGCTCCGCGGCAAGGCCCTGCCGCCGCTGATCGGCGTGCTGGTGGTGCTGGCGCTGTGGCAGGGCGCCTACAGCCTGCACCTCACCTCCTCCTACAAGTTGCCCAGCCCGGCGGACGTGTGGCACTCCGCGCAGGACCTCTGGTACCAGGGCACGCTGTTCTCGATCATCTGGACCAGCGTGTGGCGCGGCCTGTCCGGCTTCCTGCTCGCCGTCGCCATCGGCACCCCGATCGGCCTGGTCGTCGCCCGCGTCCGGCCGGTTCGCACCGCGATCGGCCCGGTGCTCCAGGGCCTGCAGTCGCTGCCCTCGGTCGCCTGGGTGCCGGCCGCGGTGATCTGGCTCGGCATCAACGACTCGATGATGTACGCGGTGATCCTGCTCGGCGCCGTCCCGTCCATCGCCAACGGGCTGGTCGCCGGCATCGACCAGGTGCCGCCGCTGTTCCTGCGGGCCGGGCGCACCATCGGCGCCACCGGCCTGTCCGGCGCCCGGCACGTGCTGATCCCGGCCGCGCTGCCCGGCTACCTGGCCGGGCTCAAGCAGGGCTGGGCGTTCTCGTGGCGTTCGCTGATGGCCGCCGAACTGGTCGCCTCCTCCCCCGACCTCGGCCGGGGCCTGGGCCGGTTCCTGGAGGACCAGCGCGAGTTCTCCGACATGTCCGGGGTGCTGCTCGGCATCATCCTCATCCTGTTCGTGGGCATCGCCATCGAACTGCTGGTGTTCACGCCGGTCGAGCGCCGGGTGCTGCGCAACCGCGGCCTGCTGGCCGCCGCCAAGTGAGGCTCCGCCGATGACCGCCCTGCTCCTGATCGCCCACGGCAGCCGCGACCCGCGCCACGCCGCGACGGTGGCCGCCCTGGTGCGGCAGGTGCGGGCGCAGCGGCCCGGCCTGGAGGTCGCCACCGCCTACCTGGACCACTGCGCGCCGCGGATCCCCCAGGTGGTGGGGCGGCTGAGCGACGCGGTGGCCGTCCCGTTGCTGCTCAACCGGGCGTTCCACGCCAAGCACGACATCCCCGCCGCGCTGCGGGCCGCCGGGGCGGGGCTGCCGGTCGCGGACGTGCTGGGTCCGTCGCCACTGCTGCTCGCCGCGCTGGAGCGCCGCCTCGCCGAGGCGGGGCTCGACGTCGCCTCCGCCGCGGTTCGGGCCGGTACCGGTGTGGTGCTGGCCGCCGCGGGCTCCTCCGATCCGGCGGCCGACGCCGCCACCCGCGCCGTCGCCGCCGAGTGGCGCCGCACCCGGGGCTGGGCCGCCGTCGAGGTCGCCTACGCCTCGGCGGGCGGTCCGCGGGTGCCCGAGGCGCTCGCCGCCGTGCGTGCGGCGGGCGCCGCTCGCACGGCGGTCGCCCCGTACCTGCTGGCCCCGGGCCTGCTGCCGGACCGCATCGCGGCCGCGGCGGCGGGGGCGGACCCGGTGGCGGACACCGTGGCGGACACCCTGGGGCCGGCCCCGGAGCTGGCGGCCCTGCTGCTGGAGCGCTACGACCAGGCCCGCCGGGCCGCGCGGTCGGCCCCGGCCCTCACCGCCTGAGGAGCGGCGCCCGCGTCCTCGATCGGCACCGGCTTCGGCAGCCGCAGCGAGGTGGTGAAGGCGGCCCGGCCGCCGGAGGGCCGGTGAGGGCGATCTGCTCCTGCTGACGAGCGGCGGCGCAGGGACGGTGCGCGGGAGCGGTGACGGCGCGCCCAGCCGGGGCTGGACGCGCCGTGCGGGCGCTGCCGGCTGGTCGATCAGATCCGGCGCAGGGTGAAGGCGTCCGCCGGGTGGCCCGCGAGGGCGTCGGCGAGGCCGCCGGAGAGCAGGTAGAGGCTGCCGGCCGGCCCGGCGACGGGAGCGGTGGGGGCGGCGTCCGCGGAGGGGCGGACGGCGGTGAGGCGGGCGGTGCGCCACTGGTCGTCGGAGCGCAGTTCGACCTCGGCGTCGCGGCCGGCGCCCAGGAGGTTGTTGGTGACGCCGGCGATGGAGCCGTCGGGGCGGCCGAGCAGCCCGTCCAGGTGCAGCAGGGAGGAGCCGCCGGCCACCTCGACGCGCCGCACGGCGGCCGGGTCAGCCAGCGGGACGTTCCACAGCGTGCCGTCGTCCCACTTGCCGATGATCAGACGACCCGCGCGCTGGACGATGCCGTTGAGGCCGTACGACCCGGGGGCGGGGGCCAGGCGCGGGTCGCGCAGCAGGACGGCGGCGGTCCCGTCGGGCGCCACCCGGTAGACGACGGGGGCGAAGGAGTCGGTGACGTACGCGGTGCCGTCGGGGCCGACCGCGATGTCGTTGGCCAGGTGGCTGCCGCCGTCGCCGGCGACGGCGGCGAGGTCGGTGTAGAAGAGGCGGCGGCCGGTGTCCAGGTCGTAGGCCCCGATCCCGGCGATCTTCCCCAGCGTCGCGGCGCTGCTGCGCTCGCCGACGCCGTTGTCGAGGTCGGTGACCAGGACGCGGCGGTGCACGGGGTCGATCCGCAGTCCGGCGATCTCGGTCAGCGCCGGGTCCTGCACCAGGGTGCGCACGCTGCCGTCGAGACCGACGGCGGAGACGGTGCCGTGGCGCAGCGAGCCCAGCAGGAAGCGGTGGTGGGAGGCGTCCCAGACGCCCGACTCGGGCACCAGGGTGGGCGCGTGGCCGGTGACCACGGCCGGGGCCGGGTGGTGGGAGGCCGCGGCGGCCGGGAGCGTTCCGGCGGTGCCGAGCAGGGCGGCGGCCGCGAGGGCGACCAGGGTGCGGCGGGCAGCGGTGTTCTGACGGTTCATCACGGTTTCCTCGCGCAGCGGGTGCGGTGTCGTGATCAAGGTTCACCCGAGCGCCGCCGGCGCGGCAGTGCGTGGCGATACTGGTAGTTCGACCACCAGGAAGGGCGGGGGACATGAACGAGGCGGAGGAGCGTCGCGCGGAGCTGTCGGGCTTCCTGCGCACCCGGCGGGCCCGGCTGACGCCGCAGGACGTGGGGCTGGCCCCGGGGGTGCGGCGGCGCACACCGGGGCTGCGGCGGGAGGAACTGGCGCTGCTCGCCGGGGTGGGGGTGACCTGGTACACGTGGCTCGAGCAGGGGCGGGACATCCATCCGTCCCCGGAGGTGCTGGCGAGCCTGGCGCGGACGCTGCGGCTGGACCGGGCGGAGACGGCGTACCTGTTCCGCCTGGCGAGCGGCCGTCCGCTGGACGGCGAGGTGAACGGCGCGGCGGAGGTTCCGGCGGCGCTGCTGCGGCTGATGCACGCGCAGTGGCCGTCGCCGGCCTGGGTGATGGACGCCAACTGGGACGTGCGGGCGTGGAATCCGGGCGCGGACGCGCTGTTCGGGCTGTCCGGGCGGCCGTCGGAGGAGTGCAACCTGGCCTGGGTGGTGTTCGGCAACGCGGTGCACCGGGGCCGGGTGGAGGACTGGGAGGTGCACGCCCGCCGCTTCCTGGCGCAGCTGCGCTCCGCCTACGCCGAGCGCGGCGGGGAGACGACGGCCGTGGGCCGCCGGCTGGGCCGGATGATCCAGCAGGTGCGCGACGAGCACCCGGAGGCGGACCGCTGGCTGGACGAGCACCAGGTCGCGGAGCGCGCGGGTACGGAGAAGGTGCTGCGGCACGAGGAGTTGGGCGAGCTGCGGATCGACCAGCACGTGCTGCTGGCGGCTGAGGGGCTGCAGCTGATCGTGATGGCGCCGCAGGACGCGGAGACGGCGGAGCGGCTGCGCCGGCTGGCTCCGACGGCCGCGGCCGTGTAGGGCGGGGCGGCCGCGGCCGTCCGCCGGGGCGGCCGGCCCGTTCAGCGCAACGGCACCGGGCCGCCTGGCGGTTCAGCGAGTCGGCGGCGGGCCGTCGGGCCGTCCGGTCGAAAAGCGGAACGGGCTCCACGCCGCTCCCCGTGGGGAGGAGCGCGGAGCCCGTTCACCGGGACTCGGCGGACCGTCAGTCGAACTTGCGGCGCTGGCGGCCGGTGCCGTAGTTGGCGCCGGACTTGGAGCCGCTGCCGGGCTTGGGCCGGCCCGAGGAGCGTCCGATGAAGCCGGCGGCCTGGGGCCGCTCGCCCTGGGCGGCCGCGCCGAGGCGCTGCTTGGGTCGGGGGCGGCGGGGGTTGCCGTTCATGTCGACGTCGGTCGGCAGCCCGGAGCGCTTGGCGGGACGGCGGCGGGCGGCGGCGGGCTTGCCGTCGGCCGGCTTCTCGACCGCCTGGGCGGCGGCCGGGACGGGCGGGGCGACCGGGACGCCGCTGGGGGTGCGGGCGCCGGTGATCCGGGCCAGGTCGGCGTCGCCGGGGCGGATCTTGGTGATGGTCGGGCGGATCCCGGCGACCGTCATCAGCCGGTTGACCTCGCGGCGCTGCTCGGGCAGCACGAGGGTGACGACCGTGCCGGACTCGCCGGCCCGGGCGGTGCGGCCGCCGCGGTGCAGGTAGTCCTTGTGGTCGATCGGCGGGTCGACGTTGACGACCAGGTCGAGGCCGTCGATGTGGATGCCGCGGGCGGCGACGTTGGTGGCGATCAGCGCGGTGACCTCGCCCTCGCGGAACTGGTCGAGCACGCGGTTGCGCTGCGGCTGGGACTTGCCGCCGTGCAGGGCGGCGGCCTGGACGCCGGTCGCGCGCAGCTGCTTGGCCAGCCGGTCGGCGCCGTGCTTAGTGTGCACGAACATGATCACGCGCCCGTCGCGGGAGGCGATGTGCGCGGTGGCGGAGGCCTTGTCGGTGGGCTCCAGCTGCAGGACGTGGTGGTCCATGGTGGTGACCGCGCCGGCCGACGGGTCGACCGAGTGGGTGACCGGGTCGTTCAGGAAGCGCTTGACCAGCCGGTCGACGTTGCGGTCCAGGGTGGCGGAGAACAGCATCCGCTGACCGTTCTCGGCGACCTGCTCCAGCAGCTTGCTGACCTGCGGCAGGAAGCCCATGTCGGCCATCTGGTCGGCCTCGTCCAGGACGGTGATGGCGACGTCGGACAGGTTGACGTCACCGCGCCCGATCAGGTCGTCCAGCCGGCCCGGGGTGGCGACCAGGACCTCGGTGCCGCGGCGCACCGCGTTGGCCTGGCGGCTGATGCCCATGCCGCCGACCACGGTGGTGATCCGCAGGTTGACGGCGGTGGCGTAGGGGGTGAGCGCCTCGGTGACCTGCTGGGCGAGCTCGCGGGTGGGCACCAGGACGAGCGCCAGCGGGTGCCGGGCGTCGGCGCGGCGGCCGGCGGTGCGGGCGAGCAGCGGCAGGCCGAAGGCGAGGGTCTTGCCGGAGCCGGTGCGGCCGCGGCCGAGCACGTCGCGGCCGGCGAGCGAGTCGGGCAGCGTGGCGCCCTGGATCGGGAACGGCTCGGTGACGCCCTCGCGGGTGAGCGCGCTGAGGATCGCCTTGGGGAGGTCGAGTTCGGCGAAGGTGGCCGCCGGGGGCCGGGCCGGGGTGCCCTCGACGACGGTGAAGTCGGCGGGCTCGGCGGCGGCGGTGCGGGTCGTCTTGGGGGCGCCGACGCGGCTGCGCGGCTTGCGGGGGCGGTCGGCGCCCTCACCGCTGCGGCGCGGACGGTCGGTGCGGCGGGCCTGATCGGCCGGGCGGTGCTGGTCGCCGTTGCGGGCGCCACGGTCGCGGGGCGTGCGGGCAGGGGTGGTCACGGGGTCTCCGTCGGTCGGTCGGCAGCCCGCGGTGCGGGCTGGTCGGCCGTCGGAAGGAAGTGCGCCGCCCCGGCCGTTCGGCGGCATGAACGAGGGCCCGCACCGGCTCGCGGTGCGGGCCCCGCTTCACGGGATCAGCAGGATCGCGCGTCAGCGTGGTGGCTGACGTCAGCCGATGACCTGGATGTTCTCGCCCTGCGGGCCCTTCTGGCCCTGGGTGACGTCGAACTCCACGCGCTGGCCCTCGACGAGCTCGCGGAAGCCCTGAGCCTGGATGTTCGAGTAGTGGGCGAACACGTCCGGGCCGCCGCCGTCCTGCTCGATGAAGCCGAAGCCCTTTTCGCTGTTGAACCACTTCACGGTGCCGGTAGCCATAACCGTCTCCTTCTTTTGGGGCATCGGGGATTCACACCTCGTGAATCCCCAAGTAGCCGCGATCCCCATCCGGAGAGTGAAACACCGGACAAAACAAATGCGCCTGTTGGTTGGGACCAGCAGGCGCACACAAGCGTTCATGGGAACCAAAACTGCAACTGACTCGACTGTAGCACGGTGGCACCGCGATTGACCGGGGACTTTCTGCGGAGCAGATCACGTTTGCCGCCCCCGGAAAGCGGGGAGCGGCGCCCCGCCGGAGCGGGGCGCCGCTGAGCGCACGACGGCCGGGTGGAAGCCGTCCGGGTCGGCGCCGACGGGTCAGCGCCGGCCGGCCGGCTCCGGCATCCCGTGGGCGCCGGCCACCGGGGCCGCGTCCCCGCCGTGGCCGGAGCCCATGCTGTCGCCGTGGCCGGGCCACCAGGCGCGGTGGCCGAGCAGCGCGGTGATGGACGGGGTGAAGAACATCGCCATCACGAACGCCGCCAGCACGATGCCGAAGGCGAGCGAGAAGCCGAGCTCCATGAAGAGCACGTTGCCCGCGAGCATGAAGGTCGCAAACGACGCCGCCAGGATGAAGCCGGCCGCCGCGACGGTCGGGCCGCCGTGCTTGACGGCCTCGCGGGCCGCCTCGCGCGGGCTGCGGCCCTCGCGGGCCTCCTCGCGGAGGCGGGCGATGATCAGGATGTTGTAGTCCGTGCCGATCGCCACCACGAACAGGTAGATGAAGATCGGCAGCATGAACATCAGGCCCTGCTCGCCCTTGACGTTCTGGAACAGCAGGGTGGTGGCGCCGAGCGTGGCACCGAAGCCGAGGCCGACGGAGGCCATCAGGTACCAGGGCGCGACCACGCTGCGCAGCTGCAGACCGAGGATGATCATGATGAGCACGGCCGCGATCGGGAAGACCAGGGTGTAGTCGTGCACCATCGCGGTGTTGATGTCCTTGTACACCGACGTGATGCCGCCGACCAGGGACTTGGTGTTCGCCGGGGCCGCCGCGTGGGCGGTGTCGCGCACCTTCTCGATGGTGTCGATGGCCTTGTTGGAGGCCGGCGCGTCCTTGAGCAGCACGGTGAAGTCACCGGTGGCACCGTCGGCGCTGATCGTCCTGCCCTGGGCGGACGGCGGGACGACCGAGGCCACCCCGGGGACGCCCTGGAGCTGCTCGCCGAACCTCTTGATCGCGGCGTCGTCGAGCTTGGCGCCGTCGGTGCTGGTCAGGTAGACGTGGCTCGGGTCGGCGGCGCCGGCCGAGAACGCCGTCATCAGCTTGTCCTGGACGACCATCGACTCCTTGCCCTTGGGCATCGAGCTGCCCGCCAGGTCGTAGGTGCCGTTGTAGTTGACGCCGGCCAGGGCCAGCACCACGAGGATGCCGCCGGAGACCAGGGCGACCAGGCCGGGCTTCTTGCCGGTCATCCGGCCGAGTGCGGCGAAGCGCGCGTTCTTCGGCTCCTGCATCCACTTCTTGCCGGGCCAGAAGACGGCCTTGGACGGGATGACCGCGAGCACGGCGGGGGCCAGGGTCAGCGAGACCAGGGCGGTCGCGATGACGGCGATGGCCAGCGCCGGGCCGAGCGCGGTGAACATGCCGAGGCTGGACAGCACGAGCACGGCGAAGGCGACGGCGACGGCACCGGCGGCGGAGGCGATCGCCTCGCCGACCCGGCCGACGCCGTTGGCCACGGCCGTCTTGCGGTCCTCGCCCAGGCGCAGCCGCTCGCGGTAGCGGAAGGCGAGGAAGAGGAAGTAGTCGGTGCCCACGCCGAGGACCACGATGATCAGGATCGCCGAGGTCATCGGGGAGGACTTGAGGTCGAACATCTTGATCGCGTCGGCGATCAGGCCGTTGGCCACCGGCATCGCGACGGCCAGGGCGAGGACGACCGGCAGGATGCCGGCCAGGATGCTGCGGAAGATGATGCCGACGATCAGGATGACGAGCAGCAGGCTGCCGAACATGACGATGGCGTCGGTGGCGCCGGAGGCTTCCTGCTGGTCGAGGCCGCTGGCGGCCTGGCCGCCGACCTGGAACTTCAGGCCGCTTCCGTCGGCGAGCTCGGCGCCCTCACTGCGCAGCTTCTTGGCCGCGTCGGTGTACTCCGGGCTCTGCATCTTGCTCTTGTCGATGGCGACCATGGACAGCGCGTACTTGCCGTCCTTGGACTTCGAGGTCTTGGGGTCGACCGGGAGGATCTTCTCGACGGCGGGGATGTGCGCCGCGGTGAGCCCGTCGACGACCTTGTCCATCGAGGCCTGGTCGCCGTCGGTGAGCGCCTGGCCGTCGGTGCGCTCGAAGAGCAGCAGCGCGGCCGGGGTGAAGCTCGACGGGAACGCCTGCTCCTGGAGCTGCGCCGCCTGGATGGACTCGTAGTGCTTGGGGAGGAAGGCGGACTCGTCCGTCTGGGAGGTGACCTTGGGCGCCGTCGCGACGATGGCGATCATCGCGACGACCCACGCGGCGATCACCCACCAGGCGCGGCGGACGACGAAGTGTCCTAGTCGGTGGAACATGCTCGATGCCTCCTGGGCATGGTTCACCGCAGCCCTTGGGGACGGGACGCTGGGCGACGGCAGGACCGGCAGGGGGCGCGCGGGCGCTCCTTGCCGGTCGGCAGGTAAGTGGGACTGGGCGTCATCCTACGAGCACCTACTTGCCGCCCGGCAAGGAGCCCCCGTATTCCAACCCCCGTGCGGGCCGACCCGAACCGGCCCCGACCCAGTGTCTCCCGGCCGAACGCCCGTTGACCTCGTGCTCCGGGTGGAGACTTCTCCCCCTCAGGGTGGAGTGCGTCCCCTACCTCTGAGGAGGAGTACGTCAGGGTCGGGGGGTAGGGAAAACCCCACCCGCCACCGGGACCGACGCCGCCGGCCCGTCCCGGTGCGTCATGATGATCACCGTCCGGGAGAACGCCGGCGGAACGGAGCCCAGCCATGATCCCCTTCGACGAGCCCCGCGCCCGGCTGCTGCTCGCCCAGGCCTGCGAGTCCGCCGGACTGCCCGCCCCGGGCGACGCCCGGCTGCTCGCGCTCGGCGAGAACGCCGTCTTCGACCTGGGCGAACCCGCCGTGGTCGCCAAGGTCGGCCGCGGCCCCGAGCTGTACGACCGGGCGCACCGCGAGCTGACCGTCGCCCACTGGCTGGCCGGGCAGGGCGTGCCGGTGGTCCGCCCGTACCGGGGCACCGAACCCGAGCCGCAGCGCGCCCACGGGCACCCGGTCACCTTCTGGCACCGGCTCGCCCCCGCCGTGCGGCCGGCCCGGACGGCCGACCTCGCCCCGCTGCTGCGCGCGCTGCACCGGCTGCCGCTGCCGCCCTTCCCGCTCGGACGGCGCGACCTGCTGGCGCCGGTGGAGCGCTGGCTGGCCTCCGCCGAGGGCCACGTCGACCCCGCGGACGTCGAATTCCTGCGCCGCCGCCGGGACGCCTTCGAGGCCGCCCTGTCCGACCTCGCACCGCGGCTGCACCCCGGGGTGATCCACGGCGACGCGCTGCCGCGCAACGTCCACGTCGGCCCGGACGGGCCGGTGCTGCTCGACCTGGAGAACGTCTCCCACGACCTGCGCGAGCACGACCTGGTGGTCCTCGCGCTCAGCCACGACCGGTACGGCGTGCCGGACGGGGAGTACCGGGCGTTCACCGCGGCGTACGGCTGGGACGTGCGCGACTGGCCGGGCTTCGCCGTGCTGCGCGGGGCGCGGGAGACCGCCAGCGCCTCCTGGGTCGCCCAGCAGGCGGCGAGCAGTCCGGCCGCGCTCGCGGAGTTCCGGCGCCGGGTCGACTCGCTGCGCGAGGGGGCCACCGACGTGCGGTGGTACCCGTTCTGAGGCGGCCGGCGATACCCGCTCCGAGGGATGAGCGCCAAGCCGGGCGGGTGTGAGAAGGCTCTTAAGCGGGATCGGTCCGGCGCGCAACCGCGGCACGTACGCTCGGCGTCCTGTCCGACAGTCATCCTGACCGAGGGATCGGCACCCTTTCTCGTACCTCAGGAGCCGCCGCCATGCCCACGACCGCCCCCCGTCGAACGACCCACCCGACCCGACCGGCCCGTGACCGCCGCAGGTTGATCGCGGGCTGCGTCGCGGTGGCCGCCGTCCTGGGTCTGTCCGCGTGCGGCACCGCCAGCGGGGCCCTGCAGTCGACGAACGCCGCCGCCCCGCCCTCCAGCGGCGCGCCCCGGCAGCCGGCCGGCAGCGGGTCGACCGGCTCCACCGGGGCGGCCACCATCACGCCCGGCCCCGGCACGGACGCCGTGGACGGCTCGGGCCCGGCGGCGCCGCCCGTCACCCCGAAGCCGAGGACGCCGCAGACGCCGAGGCCCACGGCCCCGGCGACCACCCCGACGGCGCCGGCCACGTCGGCCGCTCCGGCCGCCCCCGCCGCTCCGGCGGCGCGGACGACTCCGGACCAGCCCTCCTCCGACGGCGCCCCCGCCACCCACGCCCCGGCCGGGAAGGTGATCGGCTCCACCGCCTCCGGGGGCCGCACCGTCGCGCTCAGCTTCGACGACGGCCCCGGCCCGGCCACCGGGCAGATACTCGACCTGCTGGCCCAGTACCACGTCAAGGCCACCTTCTGCGAGATCGGCCAGAACGCCGCCGCCAACCCGGCGCTGGTCAAGCGGATCGTCGCCGAGGGGCACCGGCTCTGCGACCACAGCGTCCACCACCCGCAGCCCTTCGCGAAGCTGCCTTACGACAAGGCCGCGTACGAGATCACCGCGGCCCGGGACATGATCGTCAAGGCCGGCGGGCCGGGCACCCGGGTCGACTGGTTCCGCGCCCCCGGCGGCGGCTTCAACGCGGACAACGAGCAGATCACCGCGGGCCTCGGGATGTCCTCGCTCGGCTGGTCGGTCGACCCGCGCGACTGGTCCCGCCCGGGCGTGCCGGCGATCGTCTCCACGGTGCAGAGCCAGCTCAAGCCCGGCGGCGTGATCCTGATGCACGACGGCGGCGGCGACCGCAGCCAGACGGTGGCCGCACTCAAGCAGCTGCTGCCGTGGCTGGTCGCCCAGGGGTACACCTTCGACTTCCCGGCCTCCTGACGAGGCGCCCCGCCGGGGTCAGCCCAAGTGCCGCCGGTAGACCTGGCGGGAGCCGCCCTCCGGCCCCGGCTCGGCGGCCTCGGCCGGGGTGAAGCCCAGCCGTTCGTAGAACACCCGGGCACCGCTGGCCACCGCGCCGGGGTGGTCCGGGCCGAAGGTCACCACCTCGAGGACGGCCGGGGGGCGGACGTGACGGCGCAGCGCGTCCTCGACGAGGGCGCGGCCGCAGCCGGTGCCGCGGGCGCGTTCGGCGACCACCAGCCAGTGCAGGTGGTGCAGCGGGGGCGTCGCTTCCGTGCTGCCGAACAGCAGCCCGCCGAGCAGGCCCTGACCGTCCTCGGCGACGGTGGCCAGGCCCCGGTCGGTGCTGCGGCGCACGGCCCGGCGGAAGCCGGGCTCGGCCACCATCGGGCCGAACCAGTGCTCCACCTCGGCGGCGAGTGCCAGGAAGCCGGGCAGGTCGTCGGGGCGGGCCGGGCGGATCGGGCGGGGCGTCACCCGGCCACGTCCCCGGGGCCGGTCGGCTGGTCCGCGGGCAGGTCCGTCGGCCGGCACGGCCAGCGCGGGTCGACCACGGCCAGCGGGTCCTTGCCGCGGCGCAGCCAGGCCTCCAGCCCCTCGGCCCACTCCCGGTACCAGCCGACCTGCCGCCGGTGCAGCTCGGCCGGCGCGACCTCCCCCACCTCGGCCGGGTAGCGCCCGGCCAGCGCGACCGCGACCCGGACGGCGGCGAGCGCGTCGCTGTCCGCCTCGTGGGCGTCCGTCAGTTCGACCCCGTACACCTCGCACACCCGTTGCAGGGTGCGGGAGCCCTTGCGGTACTTGTCCACCGCCCGGTCGATCACCAGCGCGTCCAGCACCGGCCCGACCGGCCCGCCGAGGCGCTCCGCGAGCGTCGCCAGCCCGTACCGGCGCAGCTCCGCGTCGAGCAGCGACAGGTCGAACGGCGCGTTGAACGCCACGACCGGCCGCCCGGCCGCGATCCGCGCGCAGAGCGCCGCGGCTATCTCCTCCACCGCCTCCTTGGCCGGCCGCCCCTTGCCCCGTGCGAGCTCGTCCCCGATCCCGTGGATCGCCTCCGCCTCGGCGGGGATCGGCACCCCGGGGTCGAGCAGCCAGTTGGCGGCCTCCACCCGCGCGGCGCCGACCGTGTCCACGAGCGCGGCCGTGACGATGCGGTCCACGGCCGGGTCGGTGCCCGTGGTCTCCAGGTCGAAGCCGACCAGTGGCTGCTGCCACCAGCTCATCAGGTGTCCTTCCGTCCAACCGCTCGAAACAGCCCCTATCATCACCCGGCCCACCGACAGCCCGGCCCGCAGGGCGACCGGCCCGGGGCGCGGCAGCCTCCCGGACGGCTGGCCCCGGGGCGGCGGCGACGGCCCGTTCGGCCACCAGCGCACAGCCGGGAGCGCCCGGATCGGGTGACCCCGGCAGCCGCCCGCCCGGGCCCGCGCCGCACCACCGCCGGGACCGGGCCGGCGCCGCACCACCGCCGGGACCGGGCCGGCGCGCGAGGTGCCGTCGCAAGCGCTGCCGGGTGGCGGCCGGTCAGGCGCCGCAGGAGGCCGGCGTCCCGCTCCGGGGTGGGCGCGCGGAGCGTGTGGAACGCCCGGGGGACGGAGCCGAGCGGCTCGACACCGCCCGGGGCGAGGGTGGCGGTGCCGCGGTCGGTGCCGGCTCCCGCAGCATGGTGACGTCGACCGGGTCCTCGTGGACGACGGCGAAGCCGTGCCGCTCGTACAGCCGCCGGGCGGCGCTGCCCCGCAGGACGACCAGGTGCACCGGCTCCCGGGCGGCGTCGGCCTCGGCGAGCAGGTGGCGCAGCACGGCACCGCCGAGGCCGCGGCCCTGGAGGTGCGGGGCCAGGTAGAAGAGTTCCAGGTGGCGTCCGCCCCGGTCGTCGGGGCGGACGGTGACGCAGCCCGCGAAGGCGCCCTCGACCAGCAGGAGGGAGGTGTGGCGGGTGGAGAAGGACTTCCGCACCCGCTCCCGCGAGCGCTCCGGGCACCATCGGCCGAGGCGTTCCAGGTCGGCGCGCATGACCAGGGCCTTGAGTTCGACGACGGCTTCCAGGTCCTCGGGGCCGGCGGGTACCAGGGTCCAGGCGGGGAGGCTGTTCACGGGCGGCAGTGTTGCACCGGCGGCAGGGCGGTGGCCAGGCGGTTCCTCAGGACGTGAGCAGGAGCTTTCCCCGGGCGTGAGCAGGAGCTTTCCCCAGGCCTGAGCAGGAGGGTCACCGGGGCGTGCGCAGCGGGTTCCCGAGGACGCGACCGGGGAGGTCCTCAGGAGACGGGCCGGGAGTCCGCCCAGACCCCCTCGAACTCCTCGCGGTAGACCTCCAGCAGTCCGGGTTCGGTGCCGCCCGGCTGCTGGCCGGCGCCGCCGCGCAGGATCAGCGCGGGGGACTCCATGCCGCGGGAGCGGCGCAGGTAGGGCTGGACGACGCCGAGGTCGCGGCTCTGCCGGCGACCGCCGACCTGGCCGGTGGGCCGGGGGCCCTCGACCAGGTAGGCGGTGAAGCGCGGGGTCTCGTCGAAGACGCGGATCTCGAAGCCGCCCTGGTCCCGCAGCCGGGCCCGGACGCGGCGCACGTGCATGATGTTCATCTCGATCGAGCGGGACAACTCACCGCGCGAGAGGCCGAGTTCGCGCTCGCGGCGGCGCACCGCGCTGCTCGCCGGGTTGAGGAACAGCAGCCGTACCCGGCAGCCCTCGCCGGCCAGGCGCACCAGGCGTTTGCCGGTGTAGTTCTGGCAGAGCATGCCGAGGCCGATGCCGAGCGCGTCCAGGCGGCGGGCGCCGTCCAGCAGGTCCTCCACCGGCAGGTCGCGCTGCAGCCGGACCCGGTCGGCGTGCACCGCGACCACGTCCGCGTAGCGCCCGGCGACCAGGGACTCCACCACGTCGGCGGGCACCCCGCCCGCGCCGCCGTCCAGGACGGCGAGCAGCCGGGCGGCGGCGCGCTCGGTCTGGGCCAGCACGGTCTGGGTGAGCACCCGGTTGCGGGAGACCACGTGCCGGGCCACCTCCAGCTCGTCCAGGGCGAGTTCGATCTCGCGCCGGTCGGCGAGGTAGGGCTCGAAGCAGGGCCAGTGCTGGACCATCAGCTCGCGCAGCTGGGGCAGGGTGAGGAAGACCAGCGGGTCGTCGTCGGCCGGGTCGAGGAGGTAGCCCTTGCGCCGGCTGACCTCGCGTACGGCGCCGGCCCGGTGGGCCCACTCCTCGCCGGCCGGTCCGGCGGCGGCGGTGACCCAGTCCTCGCCGTGCGCGGGGGCATAGATGGGGTGCAGCACCTCGTCGACCAGGGAGCGCAGCCGCTGCTCGACCAGGTTGAGCCAGACGTAGGCGCGGCCGGACAGCCGGACCCGCTGGTAGGCGTCCTCCCATTCGCCGGCGGACCAGGCGAGGGCGGGCACCTCGGCCGGGCCGCCCTGGGCGGGCACCAGGGCGCGGCCGGTCAGGGTGGGGCGCATGACGACGGTGGGCGCCTCGCTGCGGGTACCGCCCCGGTCGGGACCGTCGGGCCCGGGGCCACGGCCGCCGGCGGGGAACACCATGCGCCACCTCATCTGGTTGCTGCAGCCGACCCCCGCGGGCGCGGGGGCCGTTGACGGGCCGTCGTGAACCCGCCGGGGCGGCCGGGGCGGCCGGACGATCAAGGGTACTGCCCACCGCGAGCCGCCCGCAGCCGGATGACCGAGGGGCCCCGCCGGCACCACCGGGCGCACGTTTCACAGAGCACCGGCAGCTCTTCACAAGATTTGCCCCTGGACACCCGTTCGGGCTAACCCCGGCGCTATCTCCCGGCCACCGGGGAAGGGCTCGGGGAGTATGCGGGCTGTGCCGTACGTCACGGCGCGCGAACGTCGCACATGCCCGGCCGCCCGGCCGGGAAAAGAGCGTCCGGGTCCGGGCGGATTGTCGGACTAGATGTCAGTTACAGTCGGCAGCAAGGAAGTTGAGGACTCATGCAGGTCTGGCCCGGTAAGCCCTACCCCCTCGGCGCCACCTACGACGGGGTCGGCACCAACTTCGCGGTGTTCTCGGAGAGCGCCGACCGGATCGAGCTGTGCCTGATCGACGAGGACGGCTCGGAGACCGCCATCGAACTGCGCGAGACGGACGCCTTCGTCCGCCACGCCTACCTCCCCGGGATCCAGCCCGGCCAGCGCTACGGCTTCCGCGTGCACGGCCCGTACAACCCGGGCCTGGGCCAGCGGCACAACAGCGCCAAACTGCTGCTGGACCCGTACGCCAAGGCGATGAGCGGGCACATCGACTGGGACGAGTCGGTCTACGGCTACCACTTCGGCGCCCCCGAGCGCCGCAACGACCTCGACTCCGCCCCGCACACCATGCACTCCGTGGTGATCAACCCGTACTTCGACTGGGGCACCGACCACCCCCCGCGCACCGACTACCACCGCACCGTCATCTACGAGGCCCACGTGAAGGGCCTCACCCAGCTCCACCCCGGCATCCCCGAGGAGATCCGCGGCACCTACGCGGGCCTGGCCCACCCGGCGGTGATCGAGCACCTGGCCAAGCTCGGCGTCACCGCGATCGAGCTGATGCCGGTGCACCAGTTCGTCCGCGACCACCGGCTGCGCGACCTGGGCCTGGCCAACTACTGGGGCTACAACACGATCGGCTTCTTCGCCCCGCACTCCTCCTACTCCTCCACCGGCGACCGCGGCCAGCAGGTGCAGGAGTTCAAGTCCATGGTCAAGGCGCTGCACGCGGCCGGGATCGAGGTCATCCTCGACGTGGTCTACAACCACACCGCCGAGGGCAACCACCTCGGCCCGACGCTCTCGCTGCGCGGCCTGGACAACGTCTCCTACTACCGCCTCGCCCAGGACCAGCGCTTCTACGAGGACACCACCGGCACCGGCAACAGCCTGCTGATGCGCAGCCCCCACGTGCTCCAGCTGATCATGGACTCGTTGCGCTACTGGGTCACCGAGATGCACGTGGACGGCTTCCGCTTCGACCTCGCCGCCACCCTCGCCCGGCAGTTCCACGAGGTCGACCGGCTGTCCTCCTTCTTCGACCTCGTCCAGCAGGACCCGGTGGTCTCCCAGGCCAAACTGATCGCCGAGCCCTGGGACCTCGGCGAGGGCGGCTACCAGGTCGGCAACTTCCCGCCGCTGTGGACGGAGTGGAACGGCATGTACCGGGACACCGTGCGCGACCTGTGGCGCGGCGAGAACGCCACCCTCGCCGAGTTCGGCTCCCGGCTCACCGGCTCCTCCGACCTCTACCAGGACGACGGCCGCCGCCCGATCGCCTCGATCAACTTCGTGACCTGCCACGACGGCTTCACCCTGCGCGACCTCGTCTCCTACAACGAGAAGCACAACGAGGCCAACGGCGAGGACAACCGGGACGGCGAGTCCTTCAACCGCTCCTGGAACTGCGGCGTCGAGGGCCCGACCACCGATCCGGCCGTCGAGGAGCTGCGCGCCCGCCAGCAGCGCAACTTCATCGCCACCCTGATGCTCTCCCAGGGCGTACCGATGCTCTCGCACGGCGACGAACTCGGCCGCACCCAGCTGGGCAACAACAACGCCTACTGCCAGGACAACGAGCTCACCTGGGTGCACTGGCCCGAGGAGGACGGACCGCAGGCCCGGCTGCTCGAGTTCACCCAGGGGATGATCTGGCTGCGCCGCGACCACCCGGTGTTCCGGCGGCGGCGCTTCTTCCACGGGCGCCCGGTGTCCGCCTCCGGCGGCTACGACGACCTCACCGACATCGCCTGGTTCACCCCCGCCGGCGAGGAGATGACCAAGCGCAACTGGGGCGCCAGCTACGCCAAGTCGCTGACCGTCTTCCTGAACGGCCACGCCATCTCCGAACCGGACCGGCGCGGCGGGCGGATCATCGACGACTCCTTCCTGCTGATGTTCAACGCCCACTTCGAGCCCCTGGAGTTCACCGTGCCGGTCGGCCACGGGCAGGAGTGGCAGGTCGTGGTCGACACCGCCCAGCCCCGGCTGCCCGCCCCGGGCACCGGGACGAAGGTCAAGGCCGGGGACACCCTCTGGCTCACCGACCGCTCCCTGATGGTGCTGCAGCGGCCCGCGTGACCGGCGCAGCCCCGTCGGGAGCCGGCGCGGCCCCCCGCACCCCCGGGGGCCGCTCACCTGTTCGGGCGAGCACCGGGTCTTGGCGGCGGCCCCGGCCGGGTACCTATGGACCTATGACCTCCGCCGCCGAGCCCCCGCAGCCCCGCCCGGCCGCCACCGTCCCGACCTCCTCCTACCGGCTCCAGCTCCAGCCCGGCTTCACCCTGCGCGACGCCACCGGCGCCGTCCCCTACCTCGCCGCCCTCGGCGTCTCCCACCTGCACCTGTCCCCGCTCCTGGAGGCCACCCCCGGCTCCACCCACGGCTACGACACCGTCGACCACACCCGGATCAGCGAACAGCTCGGCGGCGAGGCGGCGCTGCGCGCCCTGGCCGCCGAGGCGCACCGGCACGGACTGGGGCTGATCGCCGACGTGGTGCCCAACCACATGGCCGTGCCCGTGCCCGAACGGCTCAACGAGCCGCTCTGGCAGGTGCTGCGCGACGGCCCCGACTCGCCGTACGCGCGCTGGTTCGACATCGACTGGACCGCCCAGCCCGGCCCCGTCGACGCCCCGGAGCGCGGGCGGGTGCTGCTGCCGCTGCTGGGCGACCGGCTCGGGGCCGTCCTGGACCAGCTGACCGTGGACGGCGAGGTGCTCCGCTACCACACCCACGAACTGCCGCTGCGGGCCGGCACCGCCACGCTGCCGCTGCCCGAGCTGCTGGCCCGCCAGTGGTACCGGCTCGCCTGGTGGCAGCTGGCCCGCACCGAGCTCAACTACCGGCGCTTCTTCACCGTCAACGACCTGATCGCCGTCCGGGTCGAGGAACCGGAGGTCTTCGCCGCCACCCATGCCGTCCTGCTGCGCCTGTACGCCGACGGCGTCCTCGACGGCTTCCGGATCGACCACCCGGACGGGCTCGCCGACCCGCGCGGCTACCTGCGCCGCCTCGCAGCCGCCACCGGCGGGGCGACGGTGGGCACCGGCGGCGCGACGGGGACCACCGGCGGCGCGTACACGGTGGTCGAGAAGATCCTCACCGGCGAGGAGCGGCTGCCCGAGGACTGGCCGGTGGCCGGCACCACCGGCTACGACGCGCTGCGCCGGATCGACGGCGTGCTCATCGACCACGCGGGCGCCTGCCGGCTGGCCGGGGCGTACGAGTCCTTCCTGCACGGCGGGCCGGTCCGCGACCTCTGCCAGGACCCGCACCCGGCGATCGCCGCCGCCCACCGCGGACGGGCCGAGATGACCGGGCCCGGCGGCGAGCTGGCCGCCGAGGTCGAGCGGCTGGTACGGATCGCGGTGCGGATCGGCACCGCCGAAGCCGCGCACGCCGACCACGCGCCCTGGCAGCTGCGCGCGGCCGTGCGGCGGCTGCTCACCGACTACCCGGCGTACCGGCCCTACCCGGTGCCCGGGGAGCCCGTCTTCGACGACCCGCTCCAGTCGGCCGGCGCCGACGACCCGACCGAGCGCCTGGTGGCCGCACTGGCGCTCGGCGAGCTGGGACGCAGCCCCGACAAGGACGAGTTCTGCGCGCGCTTCGCGCAGACCGCCGCCGCCGTGGCCGCCAAGGGCGTCGAGGACACCGCCTTCTACCGGTGGAACGCGCTGCCCGGCCTGAACGAAGTCGGCGGCGAGCCCGCCCGGCCCGGGGTGTCCCCGGCCGAGTTCCACGACTGGTGCCGGTACCTGGAACGCAGCTGGCCGCACAGCATGACGGTGCTCTCCACCCACGACACCAAGCGCAGCGCCGACGCCCGGGCCCGGCTCGCCGTCCTCGCCGAGCGGCCCGAGGCCTGGGCCGCCGAGGCCGCCGCGTGGTCCACCGCGGCCGGGCCCGGCTTCGACCGCGACGCCGACTGGCTGCTCTGGCACACGCTGCTCGCCGCCTGGCCGATCGACCCGGACCGGCTGGTCGCCGCCCTGCTCAAGGCCGCCCGCGAGGCCAAGCTGCACACCTCCTGGACCGCCCCCGACCAGCGCTACGAACGGGCCCTGGAGGAGCGGGCCCGCGCCGTCCACACCAACCCGGTGCTGCTCCCCCGGATCGAGGGCCTGGTGCACGCGCTCGCCCCGTACGCCCGTGCCAACACCCTGGCCGCGACCCTGCTGCATCTGACCGTTCCCGGGGTGCCCGACCTCTACCAGGGCAGCGAGGAGCCGCTGTACACCCTGGTCGACCCGGACAACCGCGGCGTGGTGGACCTCGGCGCGCTCGCCGTGCGGCTCACCGACTCGGCCGCGGCGCGCCCCGGCGACCTCGCCCGGGAGAAGCTCCACCTGACCACCACCGCGCTGCACCTGCGCCGCACCCGCCCGCTCGGCGCCCACCGCCCGCTGTCCGCCGTCGGCCCGGCCGGCGACCACCTGCTGGCCTTCGCCCGCGGCGAGGACGTGGTCACCGCCGTCACCCGGCTGCCGTACGGGCTGGAGCGGGCGGGCGGCTGGCGCGACACCGTCCTGGAGCTGCCGGCCGGCGGGCCCTGGACGGACGAGCTGACGCTGCGCGACCACCCCGCCGGGCCGGTGTCGGTGGCGGAGCTGTTCGCGACCCAGCCGGTGGCGCTGCTGACGAGGAGGGGCTGAGCGATGCCGCGCTACGAGGTGTGGGCGCCGTACGCGGACTCCCGCGTCACCGTGGAGGTCCAGGGCACGGAGCACCCGTTGGAGCGCTGCGCCGACCGGGACGGCTGGTGGTCCGGCGAGGCACCCGAGGGCGACTACGCCTTCCGCCTCGACGGCGGCCCGCCGCTGCCCGACCCGCGCTCGCCCCGGCAGCCGTACGGCCCGGACGGCCCGAGCCGGGCGGTGGACCACGCCGCCTTCCGCTGGTCGCAGTCCGGCTGGCGCGGCCGCCCGCTGCCCGGCTCGGTGCTCTACGAGCTGCACATCGGCACCTTCACGGCCCGCGGCACCTTCGACGCCGCCGCGGAACACCTGGACCACCTGGTCGAGCTGGGCGTGGACTTCGTCGAACTGATGCCGGTCTGCCCGTTCCCCGGCCGGCACGGCTGGGGCTACGACGGCGTCTCGCTGTGGGCCGTCCACGAGCCGTACGGCGGCCCCGAGGGGCTCAAGCGCTTCGTGGACGCCGCGCACCGCAAGGGCCTCGGCGTGGTGGTGGACGTGGTGCACAACCACCTGGGCCCCTCCGGCAACCACCTGCCCGCCTTCGGGCCGTACTTCACCGACCGGCACCACACCCCGTGGGGCTCGGCGGTGAACCTGGACGCCCCGGGTTCGGACGAGGTGCGCCGCTACCTGATCGACAGCGCGCTGACCTGGCTGCGCGACTACCGGATCGACGGCCTGCGGCTGGACGCGGTGCACGCCCTCGCGGACGACCGGGCGGTGCACTTCCTGGAGGAACTCTCCTGCGAGGTCGACAAACTGGCGGTGGCCGTCAACCGGCCGCTGTTCCTGGTCGCCGAGTCCGACATCAACACCCCGCGCACCACCGCCGCCCGCGAGGCCGGCGGCCACGGCCTCACCGCGCAGTGGAGCGACGACTTCCACCACGCCCTGCACTGCGCACTCACCGGCGAATCCCAGGGCTACTACGGGGACTTCGCGCGCGAGCCGCTCGCCGCCGTCGCCAGGACGCTGACCCGCGGGTTCTTCCACGACGGCACCTGGTCCTCCTTCCGGGGCCGCCACCACGGCCGGCCGTTCCCCCCGGACGGGGGCCACCGGCTGCTCGGCTACCTGCAGACCCACGACCAGATCGGCAACCGGGCCCTCGGGGACCGCGTCTCCGCCACGCTGTCCGCCGGCCGGCTCGCCTGCGGCGCCGCGCTGGTGCTCACCTCGCCCTTCACCCCGATGCTGTTCATGGGCGAGGAGTGGGGCGCCGCCACCCCCTGGCAGTACTTCACCGACCACACCGACCCGGAGCTGGCGGAGGCCGTACGGCAGGGCCGGCGGCGGGAGTTCGCCGAACACGGCTGGGCCGCCGAGGCCGTCCCGGACCCCCAGGAGCCGGCCACCGTGCTGCGCTCGGTGCTCGACTGGACGGAGCCGCAGCGCGATCCGCATGCCGAACTCCTCGCCTGGTACCGCACGTTGATCCGGTTGCGGCGCGAGCGGCCGGAGCTGTCAAACCCGGTCCTGGGCGCGGTGCGGGTCGCGTTCGAGGAGGAGGCGGGCTGGCTGGTCGTGCACCGGGGGCCGTACCGGGTGGCGGTCAACCTCGGGCCGGTCGAGGCCGCGCTGCCGCTGGAGGCCGCCGGCCGGGAGGTGGTGGCCGCCTTCGGGGCGGCGGCGCTGGAGGGCACGGCGCTGCGGCTGGCACCGGACGCGGTGGCGATCGTACTGGTCTGACCGGTCCGCGCCCGGCCGGCCCGCCGCAGATCTTTTGTGCTTGCCGGGCGGTCCTCCAGGTCCACCGGACCCACCCGGCCTACCAGAGGAAGGTGCCGATCCGCTCCCGCAGCGCGGGCGCGTCCAGGCCGTAGGCGGTCAGGTGCTCCGCCATCGAGCCGTAGTGCCGGTGCTCCTCGCGCGGCACGCCCAGGGCCAGCACCCGGTGCGGGCGGTCGGCCAGCGCCGCGTGCACCTCGTTCGCCGACGTACCGGCCAGGTACGGCTCCACCAGCACCACGTCCGCCCGCTCGCCCACCGCGGCGCGCAGCCCGGCGGCGTCGAAGGGGCGCACCGTCGCCGCGTAGAGCACGGTGGCGTCCAGGCCCTCGGTCGCGGCCAGCACCGCGTCCAGCATCGGGCCGACGGCCAGCACCACGCCGTGCGAGCCGGTCCGCACGGTGGTGAAGCGGCCCGGCTCGACCGCCGTCGGCTCGGCGTTCCGGTGGTCGGAGAGCCGGACGTAGACGTTGCGGTCGCCGTCCGCGACGGCGTGCTTCAGCAGTTGCTCGGCCTCGTCCGGGTGGCCGGGGACGTGCACCGTCCAGTCCGGCAGGGTGTCGAGCAGGGCGACGTCGCCCGGGGACATGTGGGTGCGGCCGGCCGCCGGATTGTCGTAGGAGCCGCCGGCGCTGACCAGGACGGCACCGACACCCTGGTGCACCAGGCTCAACTTGAGCTGCTCGAAGGGCCGTTCCACCAGGAAGCTGGCGAAGGTGTGGGCGATCGGGCGCATCCCGCTGAGCGCCAGGCCGCCGGCCGCGCCGATCAGCAGCTGCTCGCGGATGCCGACGTTGACCACCCGGTCGGGGTGGCGGTCCCGGGCCGGCTCGAAGGCGGCGGCGGTGATGTCGGCGAGGACGACGGCCAGCCGGGGGTCCTCGTCCAGCAGGCGGGTGGTGACGGCGACGAAGCGCTCGCGCATGGTGTCCATCGGTAACTGCCTTTCGGTTTGGGGGTCTTGTCCCGGGAGGAGTGGTGCGGGTGCGCTCAGGAGTTCTTGGGCTCAACCCGGGCGACCACCACGTGCGGGCGGCCCGGGTGCTCGGCGGTGAAGGCGCGGTACAGGGCCTCGTGGTCGCGGCCGTCCACCGTCGCGGTGGACCAGCCCGCGGCCGCGAAGCGCTGGGCGATACCGCCCTGCCAGCCGTGGGTGGCCGAGGAGTTGTCGATCACCACCGTGTGCAGCCGGTCCAGCCCGTACGCCCCGGCGAAGGCGACCGCCTCGTGGTTGGAGCCCTCGTCGAACTCCGCGTCACCGACCAGCACCCACACCGCCGGGTCGGTCAGCCCCTGCGCCCGCAGTCCGAGCGCGGTGCCGACGGCCAGCGGCAGGCCGTGGCCGAGCGAGCCGGAGGAGATCTCCACGCCGGGCAGCAGCATGCGGTCCGGGTGGTAGCCCAGCGGCGAGTCGTAGCCGCCGAAGCCGGGCAGCAGGGCGGGGTCGAGGAAGCCCTTGGCCGTCAGCACCGCGTAGTACGCCATCGGGCCGTGGCCCTTGGAGAGGAGGAAGCGGTCGCGGTCCTGCGCCTCGGCGGTCTCCGGGGTGACCCTCAGTACCCGGTCGTACAGCACCCAGAGCGCGTCCAGCGTGGAGGTCGCGGCCACGTCGTGCTTCTCGTCGCCGGTCATCAGCGCCATCAGGGCCTGGAGGTCCTCGAAGCGGGCCCGGCCGACGGCTTCCGTGCTCGTGTTCGTCGTCATGCCAGCGATCGTGCAACTTCAAGCGAACTTGAAGTCAAGCGGCTACACTCGGTCCCCATGACGGCGACATCCGACGACGCCCGCGCCGCCGGCCCGCGCTCGGGAGACCTCCTCACCATCGGCCAGCTGTCCGCCCGCAGCGGCCTCGCCCACTCCGCGCTGCGCTACTACGAGAGCCTCGGCCTGATCCAGGCCACCCGCACCAGCGGCGGCCAGCGCCGCTACGCCCGCAGCACGCTGCGCCGGATCGCCTTCGTGCGCGCCGCCCAGCGGGTCGGCCTCTCCCTGGACGAGGCCCGCGACGCCCTGGACGACCTGCCCGAACGCCCCGCCCCCAGCGGCTCCGAATGGGACCGGGTCGCCACCGCCTGGCAGGACCGGATCGACGAGCAGATCGCCGAGCTCGAACGGCTCAAGGCCAGGCTCACCGGCTGCATCGGCTGCGGCTGCCTCTCGCTGACCCGCTGCGGCCTCCACAACCCCGCCGACCGGCTCGCCCGCGTCGGCCCCGGCGCCCACTACCTGCGCAGCCACGACCCGGCCGCCGAACTCGACGGCGGCTGAAACGCCTTTGCCGCCGGGCCGTCCCCCGCTTAGCCTGCCACCGTGCTGCCTGCAGTGGAGACGGACGACCAGGGGGACGCGGTGGTCCCCGACGAGTCGGTGCTGCGCCCCGGCGCCGAGGCGCTGTGCGCGCGCCTCGGCTTCGGCGGGCTGCCCCTGGAGCGCTTCGCGGAGGGCTCCGTCCCGGTGTACGCGGTGGGTGACGACCACGTGCTCAAGCTCTTCCCGGCGACCGGCGCCGACGACGCCACCACCGAAGCCCGGGTGCTCGCCCACCTGGCGGGCGCCCTGCCGATCCCGACGCCGGAGGTGCGCGCCGCCGGCGAGGACGTCAACGGCTGGCGCTACGTGCTGATGTCGCGGCTGCACGGCGAAGGCCTCGCCCCCGCCTGGCCGCGCATCCCCCGCACCGACCGCGAGCGGATCGCCCGCGACTGCGGCCGGGCGCTCGCCGCGCTGCACGCCCTCGACGCCGCACCGCTCGCCGACGTCCTCGGCCCCGGAGACTGGCCGGCCTTCCTCGCCCGGCAGCGGGCGCAGGCCGTCGCCCGCCAGCGCGGGCGCGGGCTGTCCGAGGACTGGCTGGAGCAGATCCCCGACTTCCTCGCCGCCGCGCCGCTCCCCCGCACCGGACAGGGCTCCCTGCTGCACACCGAGTTCATGCGCGAGCACCTGATCACCGACCCGGCCGGCGGGTGGCGCCTGACCGGTCTGATCGACTTCGAACCCGCCATGATCGGCGACCCGGCCTACGACCTGGTGGCCGTCGGCCTGTTCACCACCCGCGCCGACCCGCAGCTGCTCGGGCACCTGCTGACCGCCTACGGCCGCGCCTTCGAACCGCGGCTGCTGATGGCGTACACCCTCCTCCACGCGTACAGCGACCTGCCGTGGTACCTACGGGAGTTGGAGCCCTCGGCGAGGACGCTGGACGCCCTCGCCGAGGAGTGGTTCGGGGTCTGCGGACCCTAGGGCCTGGGGTCGGTGCGCAGCAGGCCGTACACCACCGAGTCCCGCCATTCACCGGCCCGGAAGGTCAGCGCGCGCAGCACGCCCTCGCGGGTGAAGCCCACCTTCTCCAGGGCTCGTTGCTCGGCAATGTTGCCGATCTCGGTGTCGGCCTCCAGCCGCATCACCGGCGTGTGGGCGAACAGGTAGTCCACCAGCAGGCGTTGGGCCTGCGTGCCGATCCCCCGCCCGCGCGCCTGCGGCGCCAGCTGGATGCCGATGCTCCAGTACTGGGCGGTCGGCAGCATGCCCTTGCGACGGGCGGCGACGAAGCCGCAGAACTCCCCGCCGACCACGACCGCGAAGATCGACTGGTCCTCACCGAGCAGCCCGTGCTCCTCCCAGCGCCGCCGGAACCGCTCCGGATGCCGCCAGCCGTACCACTGGAACTCACCCACCGCCTCAGGGTCGTTGACCAGCCTGCCGAGGGCGGGCAGGTCGGCTTCGGCTATCGGGCGCAAGGAGACGGCGTCATCGCTCATCCGTTCACCATAGACACCCACACCGGCAGCTCTGCGGCCCGGCCCCCTGGCGCGAGAGGGCCGCCGGCCCCAGCATGGTGCCGTCCTTACCGGGCGTCAGAAGCGAAGCGGCGGTGCGAACATGGCGGGCATCAAGGTCAGCACGGTGGTGGAGGCCCCGGCCGAGCGGGTGTGGGAGCTGGTCGGGGACTTCCACGGCCTCGGCGGCTGGCACCCCCACCTACCGGTGAGCCGGCTCGGCGACGGGCCGGCGGGCAACGCGATCGGATCGGTGCGGATCTTCGACCTCGACGGCGTGGAACTGCAGGAGACGCTGCTCGCCTACGACGAGGAGGCGCGCAGCTACACCTACAGCTTCCCCGACGGCACGTTCCACTTCGACGGCTACCGGGCGACCCTGCGGGTCGCACCGGTGACCGAGCTGGATGCCGCCTTCGTCGAGTGGAGCGTCACCTTCGACATCGAGCCCGAGCACCGCAAGGAGTCCACCGACCGGGTGCAGGGCGTCTTCACCTCCGGCCTCGCCGCCCTGCGGGAGCGCTTCACCGGCTGAGGGCGGCCCGATCCCCACGGCCGGCAGTCCGGCTCCGACCGCCGGGCCCGTACGGCCGAGCCCAAGCCCCGAGCCCGCACGCCCGGCCGGGCCGCGGCGGTCGAGGCGGTCGAGGCGGTCGAGGCGGGCGAGGCGGGCGAAGCGGGCGAAGCGGGCGAAGCGATGGCCGACGCGGTGACCGCCGCGACCGGGACGGCCGGCCTCCCAGCCGGCGCCCAGCGGCCTCCCAGGCTCTCACCAGCCTCTCATCTGCCGCGCCTAGCCTCCGCGCATGAACGTCTCCCTGCTCGACGGCTGGTTCCCGTGGACGGTCCGGGCCGCCGCCGTCGCCCTGTTCCTGGCCGCGGCGGGCCTGCGGGACCGGGCCTGGCGGCGCAGGCGGGGGCCGATCGCGCTCGGGACGGCGCTGGTGCTGACCGCGGCGGCCGCCGTCGGCGTGACCACCCTGTCCGGGATCACCGATCCGATCCCGGTCGAGGTGTGGCTGTGGGGCGGGGTGGCGATCGCGGCGTTCAGCGTGCTCGGGTTCGGCTGGCGCGGCGCCAGGTGGTGGCGGAGGGCGCTGGTGGCGCCGACCGTCGTGCTGGCGCTGTTCTGCGCGGCCAACAGCGTGAACCTGGCCACCGGCTACTACCCGACGATCGACGACGCGATCGGCGAGCTCAGCGGGCAGCCGCTGCCGGACCAGATCACCCTGGCCGAACTCGCGTCGATCCACGGCAGGACCAGGACCGGCCGCATCGTCCAGGTCGACATCCCGGACACCGCCAGCGGCTTCGCCCACCGCCAGGAGCTGGTCTACCTGCCGCCGGCCTGGTTCCGCAGCCAGACCCGCCCCAAGCTCCCGGTGCTGGAGATGATCGGCGGCGAGTTCGCGGCGCCCGACAACTGGATCCGCTCCGGCAACGCGGTCCGGACCGCCGACGAGTTCGCCGCCCGGCACAACGGCTTCGCCCCGATCCTGGTCTTCGTGGACGCCACCGGCGGCTTCCGGGTGGACACCGAGTGCGTGGACGGCCCGCACGGCAACGCCGAGAGCCACCTCGTCAAGGACGTCCCCCCGTTCGTGCAGAAGACCTTCAACGCGGCCACCGACCCGCACAAGTGGGGCGTGGCGGGCTGGTCGATGGGCGGCACCTGCGCGGTCGACCTGGTCGTCGAACACCCCACCGCCTTCACCCACTTCGGCGACTTCTCCGGCGACAGGGGCCCGTACATCGGGGACCGGGACCACACCGTCCAGGAGCTCTACGGCGGCGACGCCGCGGCCTGGGCGGCCCACGACCCGCTGACCGTCCTCGCCCACCACCCCAAGTACCAGGGCGTCTCGGGCTACTTCGGCCAGGGTGACGAGGAGCACGGCCAGATCGAGGCCGCCAAGGCCCTGGACGCGGCCGCCAAGCGTGACGGCATCCGCACCACCAGTGCTGTCGGCTCGGGCCGGCACACCTGGCAGACCGGAGCCGCGACCTTCGCCCAGGCTTTGCCCTGGCTCGCCCAGCAACTCGGCGTCCCGGGGACCCGCCCGTAGCGGCGGGCCACCCCCTCCGCGCGCGACGGCCCGGTCCGGATCCCGTCCGGATCCGGGCACCCTGAGCGGTCCGTGAGCGGGATCACAGCAGTGCGTCACCGCCCGGCAGACCCGGTGCCGACCACCTGGCCGATCGCCGCGCGGCGCGGCATCGAACGGACTCGCACCACCGCCCCAGGGGCGCCCCGGCACGGCGATCCGCCGCACCGGGCACCCCCGGGCCGCGTCGCCCGGGGCGCTCACGACCCGCCCGGGCCCCCACCGCTTCCGCCACTCCTGCACACAGGCTCCCCACCGGACCACCGCAATCGCCATGCGCCTCCCGGCCTCGGAGGAAGCCGGCTTTGCTCGCGGCGCCCCGGTGGCATAAATTTCGTCCGCCGTCGACGCAGCGACCGGCCTGACCTCCACTCAGGCACCGGTGCACTGCGGAGCCAGGGGGGCCTGACGGCAGCACGAACGGGGAGGAACAGCCGTGCCCGGAGTCCGCACTCACGGGTCGGCCGGCCGGTGGGGGCCGGCAGGCCCGGCACCCGGAGCCCCGGCCCGCACCGCTGGACGGCTGACGGTCCGCCACTCTCGCAGCGCCCGGCCGGCCACCGCCACCGTTCCGCTCGGCGCGGGCCGCAGCGCCACCGTTCCGCTCGGCGCCGGCGGCAGCGCCGGGCCCGCCGAAGGACGCGAGGCCCTTCCGGGCCGCACCGGGCACCGGTGACGGCCGCTGCCCGGCGGTAGCGCCCACAGACCGCCGCCGGGTCCGTCCGGCACAGGGGACCGGACGGACCCGGCGGCATCCTCGCGCCCCCGGGGTCAGAACCCCGGGCGGCCGAGCACCGGGGTCAGAGCCCCAGGCGGCTGAGCGCCGTGGTCCAGTCGCTCGCGATGGCGCTGCGGGCGGCCGCCAGGGTCACTCTCTGACTGCAGACCGCGGTCTTCAGCCGGTTCTCGACCGAGTCCTTGCTCTGCGCCGGCTGGTCGCCGTACCGCGGCTCGGGCCACAGGTTGCGCGGGTCGCGCGGCGCGCCGCCGAGCTCCAGCGGGACGAGGTGGTCCTCCTCGTAGTCCGACATGTTGGTGTCCGCGTAGCCGTACTGCGCGATCTGCTGCGCCTTCAGCGAGTTGGTGTAGCTCGTCGGCGGGCGCACGGTGGCGGTCCAGCCGGAGACGCAGATGGTCGAACCGATGGTGGCCTGGGTGACGGCCGGGTTGTACGCCCCCGGCGTGCAGGACGGGTCGGGCAGCGGCAGGTACGCCTGCGAACAGCTCGCGGCGAGCGACACGGACGTGACCGACGGGGCGGTCGCCGGGGCGGCGGCCTGCGCGGTGCCGGTGGCGAGACCGGCGGCGGCGAGCCCGGTGGCCGCGGCGAGGACGGTGAGGCGCTGACGGAGGATCATGGAGGCGCTCTCCTGGGACCGGCCCGGCCGATCGCCGGGCGACTGTGCCCATGACAGCACCCTGCATGCGACGGGCGTCAGACCCGGGACGTGAACGACTGGTAACCGGGCTGCACTTCACCGGGAACGGTCTTCACATCCGCGGCAGCACCGGGCAGGACGGCAGCGGACGGTGCGTCAGGAAGCCTCCGTCGTCAACAGTCGCGCCAGCAGCGCCGCCGGCCCCTCCGGCAGGCTGCCGCGCACCAGCTCGACGCGGTGCACCAGGCGTGGCGCGGCGATCGGCACCCGGGCGATGCCGGGCGCCGCGGCCGCCACCGCCTCGGGCAGCAGCGTCAGCCCGTGCCCGGTGGCGACCAGGGAGAGCAGCCCGTGCAGGTCGGTGCCCCGGTAGCGGGTCGCGGCGCGGAAGCCGTCCGTGCCGGCGGCCGCGCGCAGTCGCGCCGTCGTCGGGGTGAGGTCGGGGGCGTCCAGCCAGCGCGCGGCCGACAGGTCGGCGAGCGCGACGCCGGTACGGCCGGCCAGCGGGTGCCCCTCCGGCAGGGCGACGGCCACCGGCTGTTCGTCCACGGCGACGGTGGCCAGCGGGCCGACCTCGGGCAGCGGCAGCGGGTCGCTGGGCGCGGCCAGGCCGTCGATCAGCGCGAGGTCGACCTCACCGGTGGCGACCTGGGCGGGCAGCACGTCCTGGGCGAGCACCCGCAGCACCGGTTCCGTCCGCGGATACGCCCGGCGCACCTCGCCGAGCGCGCGCCCCAGGCTTCCCCCGACCGCCAGCGGGGTGGCGCCGAGGACCAGTCGGGCACTGGAGGCACCGGCCAGGCGCGCGACATCGGCGCGCGCCGCCTCCCACCGGACCAGCAGCGGGGCGGCGTGCTCCAGCAGCCGCCGCCCGGCCGCCGTCGGGCCGACCGGCCGGCGCAGCAGCAGTGCGGCGCCGAGGTCCGCCTCCAGCGAGGCGATCTGCTGGGACACGGCGGACTGGGTGTAGCCGAGCTCGCGGGCCGCCTCGGAGAAGGAGGCGAGGCGGGCGACGGTCACGAAGGTGCGCAACTGCTGGGGATCCACGGAGGGCATCAACCGATCTGATCGACGGTTAAGAGATCATCGTTGGCGCTGATCTCGGCTGCCGGGTCAGGATAGCCGCATGACCTACTTCGCCCCGCGGATCGCCCTCGTCGGCGACCGCTCCCCCGCCGTGCGCTCGCACGCCCGCGTCCCCGGCCTGCTCGACGCCCTCGCCGAGCACGACCAGCTCGTCCTGGACGCCTACTGGATCCCCACCGAGGACGCCGGGGCGCCTGGTGCGCTCGACGGCTTCAACGCCGTCTGGCTGCTGCCCGGCAGTCCGTACCGCAGCGAAGCCGGCGCCCTGGCCGCCGTCCGGACCGCCCGCGAGCGCGGCATCCCCTTCCTCGGCACCTGCGGCGGGTTCCAGCACGCCGTGCTGGAGTTCGCCCGCACCGTCTGCGGCATCGGCGACGCCGTCCACGCCGAGGAGGCCCCCGAGGGGCGCCGGCAGGTGATCGCCCCGCTCAGCTGCTCCCTGGTCGGCCACGAGGGCGCCGTCACGGTCACCCCCGGCACCCTGGCCGAGCGCGCCCTGGGCGCCACCCGCACCCAGGAGCGCTACCACTGCTCCTACGGCCTCAACGCCGAGTACCTGGACCGGCTGCGCGCCCACGGGCTGCGCTTCAGCGGAGCGGACGACTCCGGCGACGTCCGGGTGCTGGAGCTGCCGGAGCACCCGTTCTTCCTCGGCACGCTGTTCCAGCCCGAGCTGTCCGGCGACGGCAGCCGGCCCCACCCGATGATCCGGGCCCTGGCCGCGGCCGCCGTCGCCCACGCCGCGGGCGTCGGGGGCAGCCACTCGAGCCCCGCCGTCACGGCTACCCCCTGAACACCGCTCACACCGGCAGCGAGCGCAGCCGCACCGGCCCCTCCGGCCAGCCGGCGCCCTCCGCCAGCGGCCGCCACATGGTGCGCAGCGGCATCACCGCGAGCCGCCCCTGCGGCTGTTCGACGGTCACCTCCTCGGCCACCTCGCGGAAGCCCAGCCCCCGGTAGAACGCCGCCAGCGGCGGGCGGCAGAACAGCAGCGCGTACCGGAAGCCGAGCGAGCGCCCGTGGTCCAGCGCGGCCCCGACCACGGCCCGGGCGAGGCCGCCGCCACGCCGCTCGGGGGCCACGCACACGCCGCCGACGCCGATCGCCTCCAGGTCGACGCCGCCGACGGTGAGCGGCAGCGGCAGCAGGCCGGTGTGGGCGACGAGCCGGCCGTCGGCGCCCCGGACGCCGAAGTGGGTCTCCTTCGGAAGGAACGTCAACCCCGTGTAGGCGACGCCGTACGGGTCCTCGCCGGGGCCGAGGATCTCCTCCTGCTCGGCACGGGAGTACTGCTGGAGCCGGACCACGGTCGGCGGTCCGGAAGAAGAACGATCATCCATCACGCCATGCTCCCTTCCCCGGCCGCCCCTGATCCAGTCCCTTCTCGGCCACCTGTTCGGTAGCGGCGATCGGTGCACGTCCCGGGCCCGCGGCCGCTACCCGGCGGCGCGCTCGACCAGCTCCGCCCACACCTCGTCGACGCGCGCCGGAAGCGCCTCCAGCGCATCGCCGTTGTCGATCACCAGGTCCGCGATCGCCAACCGGTCCGCCCGGGTGGCCTGCGCGGCCATCCGGGCCCGGGCCTCCTCCTCGGCCATGCCGCGCAGGCGCACCAGCCGCTCCAGCCGCACCTCGTCCGGCGCGTCCACCACGACGACGAGGTCGAACAGCGGCGCCAGCCCGTTCTCGGCCAGCAACGGCACGTCGTGCACCACCACCGCGTCCGGCGCGGCCGCCGCCTCCAGTTCGGCGGAGCGGGCCCGCACCAGCGGGTGGACGATCGCGTTCAGCGCCTGGAGCCGCTCCTGGTCGCCGAACACGATCGCCCCGAGGGCCGGGCGGTCCAGGGTGCCGTCCTCGCGCAGCACCCCGGGGCCGAACTCGGCGACCACGGCCGCCAGACCGTCCGTTCCGGGGGCGACCACCTCGCGGGCGATCAGGTCGGAGTCCACGATCACCGCGCCGCGCGCGGCGAACAGCCGGGACACCTCGCTCTTGCCCGCGCCGATGCCACCCGTCAGTCCGATCTTCAGCATGGCGTCAGGCTACCGGTGGGCACTCCGGCCCGTCAGCCCCGGCCGGTCAGCCCGGGGACCTCAGCCCCGGCCGCCCGGTGGCGACCTGGTCGACCCCGGCCGGTCAGCCCCGGCCGGTCAGCCCCGACCGGTCAGCCCCGACCGGTCAGCCCCGGCCGGTCGGTGCGGGCGGGTCAGCCCCGGGCCGTCAGCCGCGAGGCCGGTCGGACGCCGCCGGCCCGCGCCCGTCACTCCACCTCCAGGCTCTCCCCCTCGCCGAGCACGGTCAGCCCCGCGCCGGTGCCCGGCCCATCCGGTCCGAGCAGCCGGGTGGCCACCATGTGCCCGATCGGGCTGAGCGTCGCCTCGTGGACCGGCACGGCCACCCGCGGCCCCGCCTCGCGCACGTAGTCGACCACCTCGCCGGCTTTGCTCCAGGGCGCCGCGAGCGGCAGCAGCAGGGTGTCGACGGTGTGCGGCGGCACGGTGAAGGCGTCGCCCGGGTGGAAGAGCCGGCCGCCGAAGAGGAAGCCGATGTTCTTCACCAGCGGGATGTCCGGGTGGATCTGCGCGTGCCACTCGCCGTGCACCGAGACGCCGAGGCCGTCGAGGTCGAAGGCGTCGCCCTCGCCGACCGCCGTGACCCGCCGGCCGGCGCCCTCCAGCTGGGCGGCCACGGCGGTGTTGGTCCACACCCGCAGTGCCGGGTCCGCCTCCAGCGCGGCGCGCAGCCGGGCCTCCTCGAAGTGGTCCATGTGCTCGTGGGTGATCAGGACGGCGTCCGCCCCGGCCAGTGCGGCGGGGTCGGTGAACGCCCCCGGGTCGACGACGACGGTGGTCGTGCCGTGCTCGATGCGTACGCAGGCGTGTCCGAACTTCGTGATTCGCATGCCGCAAACCATACAGCAGGGCTGTACAGTTTTGCTGTATGGATTCCGGATAGACTGCTCCCATGCCCCGCGAAGCACCGCACCCGGACACCCTGGAACTCGCCGCCGACCTGCGCAGCGCGCTCGGCAGCCTGGTCCGCTCCCTGCGCGACGGCGACGAACTGCCGCAGAACCAGGCCGCCGTCCTCGGCCTGCTGATCCGCGACGAACGCTCCTACACCGTCGCCGAACTCGCCGAGCGCCGCCGCGTCCGCCACCAGTCGATGGCCCGCACCGTCGCCCTGATGACCGAGGCCGGGCTGGTCGTCCAGCAACCCCACCCCACCGACGGCCGCAAGCAGCTCATCACCGCGACCGCGGCGGGCCGCACCGCCCTCCTCGACCAGCGCGCCCGCCGCGAGCACCACATCGCGACCGCCATCGAGTCCCGCCTCAGCCTCGCGGAACGGGACCAGCTCCGCACCGCCGTGGGCCTGCTCAGCCGCCTCTCCTGAACCCGGAGGCGGCCGGCCGACCCCGGGGAGGCCGACCGGATCCTAGGCCTTGACCAGGCCGGTGTCCGCCGTCGCCGCCCCCGGCTCGCCGACGGGCACGTCCGACGGCTCCCCGGTCGGAGCTCCCGACCCCGCCGGCAGCCCGGTGGAGTCCTCGGCCGCCGGCCGCGGAGCCGGCACGCCCGCCCGCACCAGCGCGGGCAGCTCGACGTGCTCGCTCAGCCCGAAGCGCCGGTGCAGCCGCTTCAGCGGAGCCGGCGCCCACCAGTTGAACTCGCCGAACAGGCTCATCGCGGCGGGCACCAGCAGGCAGCGCACCAGCGTGGCGTCCACCGCGACCGCGACCGCGAGGGCGATGCCCATCTGCTTGACCATCAGCATGTCCCCGGCCGCGAAGCCCGCGAAGACGATCACCATCAGCAACGCCGCCGAGGTGATGATCCGACCGCTGCGCTGGACCCCCAGCTCCACCGCCCGGGCGCAGCCGTACCCGCGCTGGTGCAGCTCCTTGATCCGGGCGAGCAGGAACACCTCGTAGTCCATCGACAGCCCGAAGGCGAAGGCGAAGACCAGCACCGGCAGGAACGTCTCCAGCCCGCCGGTCGGGCTGAAACCGAGCAGACCGCTGAACCAGCCGTCCTGGAAGACCAGGGTCAGCGCGCCGAGCGAGGCGCCCAGCGACAGCAGGTTCATCAGCAGCGCCTTGACCGGCATCACCACCGAGCCGGTCATCAGGAACAGCAGGACCAGCGTTCCGGCCGCGACCAGGCCGAGCGCCCACGGCCCGCGCGACAGCAACTCGTCCTTGAAGTCGACCACCGAGGCCGCGCCGCCGGTCACATAGGTCCGCAGCCCGCCCCGGTCGGCCCGGAGCTCGTCCACCACGTGCTTGGCCGTCCCGCCCTGCGGGTCGCCGTGCACCAGCACGTCGACGGTGGACACCGTGTCGGACACCGGCGTCACCGCCCGCACCCCGCTCACCCCGGGCAGCTTGGCGACGACCTCGTCCGCGTACGCCTGGGCGACCGGCGCGCCGCCCTCGACCACCACCGTGATCGGCGCGGCCGCGACCTGCGGGAACCGCTGGTCGACGGTCTCGGCGACCTGCCGCCCGGCTGAGGAGGCGGGCAGCACCGCGGCGCCGGAACTGCGCATCTCGGCGTGGAAGAAGGGCGCCCCCGCCGCCATCAGCAGCGCCACCGAGGCGAGCGCGACGGGCACCGCCCGCTTGCGGACCCGGCGGACGGTCCGGCTGAAGAAGCCCTCGTCCGGCACGGGCGCGGCCGGTGCCTTGATGCGGGAGCCGGCGAAGCCCAGCAGCGCCGGGATCAGCGTCAGCGCGGCGGCGACCGCGATCACCACCACGCTCACCCCGGCCGCCGCGACCGCGCCGAGCACCGGGCTGGTGAACACGAAGAGGCCGGCCAGTGCGACGGCGACGGTCAGCCCGGAGAAGGCGACGGTGCGCCCGGCGGTGGCGGCGGTGCGTTCGACGGCGGCGGCGATGTCAGCGCCGTGGCCGCGTTCCTCGCGGAAGCGGTTGACCATCAGCAGCGCGTAGTCGATCGAGAGGCCGAGGCCCAGGACGGTGGCGATCGGCAGCACGCTGGTGTCGATGTCCATGATCCGGCTGAAGCCGAACATCGCCAGCAGTGCCCCGCCGACCGAGGCGACGGCCCCGATCACCGGGAGCGAGGCGGCGGCCAGGCCGCCGAAGACCAGCACCATGACGACCAGCGTCAGCGGCAGGGTGACCATCTCGCCGAACCGGGTGTCCTGTTCGGTCTGCCTCTTGACCTCCTGCTGGAGCACCAGGTCCCCGCCGACGGTGACGTGCGCCCCGCCCGCGCCGTTCAGCTCGGCCAGCCGGTGCGTGACGGCGTCGGTCTGCGCGCCGGTCGAGGTGGCGGCCATCCGTACGGTGACCAGGCTCGCCGTGCCGTCGGCGGCGCGCAGCGCGGCCGGAGCCGGCCCGGGGCCGTAGGCGTCCTGCGCGGAGGAGACGCCGGGCAGCGCGGCGATCTCGGCGACGGCCTTCCCGACCGCGGTTCGCACGGCCGGGTCGTCGACCGCCCTGCCGTCCACCGCCGCGGTGACCGTGCCCTTGACCGGATCGGCCGCCGCGACGACGGCACTGCCCCGGTCCCCCTCGGCGGTCGCGGAGGAGGCGCCGGCCACCGAGCCCTCGAAGACCCGGCCGCCGATCAGGACGCCGACGACCAGGACGGCGGCCCAGAAGCCGAGCACCCAGCGACGGTGGCGGAAGCAGAACCGGCCGATCGCGGCGAGACGGCCGCCGACCGCACCGACGGGGGCGGCCGAGGAGGGAGTGCGCATGAAGGGAGCCTTTCGGGCAGCTCCACTCAATGTAGGTGCATCCCGAACTCCGGCCTATAGCAGGGCAATGAGCCCCATCTCACATTTCCCTACACATAAACCACACATAAGTCAAAGCGGAAAACGAAGGCCGGGTGAACGGACGCCGAAGAGCGGCTCGAACGAGCCCCGGGAGCGGCTCCGGTGATCCGGGAACGCCGACGGGCCCCACCCGGAGGATCCGGGTGGGGCCCGTCGTCTAGCTGTCAGCTAGCGGGGGGCGAGAGCGTCAGCTCTGGCCACCGGCCAGCTTCTCGCGCAGGGCGGCCAGGGCCTCGTCGGAGGCCAGGGCGCCCGAGCCCTCGTCGCTGCTGGACGAGTAGGAGCCACCGGCGGCAGCGGCGACGGCGTCGCCACCCTCGGCAGCGGCCTCGGCGTCGGCCTCGCGGCTCTTGATGACCTGGGCCTGGTGCTGCTCGAAGCGGGCCTGCGCCTCGGCGTACTGGCGCTCCCACTCCTCACGCTGCTTCTCGAAGCCGGGCAGCCAGTCGTTCGCCTCGGGGTCGAAGCCCTCCGGGTAGATGTAGTTGCCCTGGTCGTCGTACGAGGCGGCCATGCCGTACAGGGTCGGGTCGAACTCGACCTCGGCCGGGTTGGCACCCAGGGCCTCGTTGGCCTGCTTCAGCGAGAGGCTGATGCGACGACGCTCGAGGTCGATGTCGATGACCTTGACGAAGATCTCGTCGCCGACCTGGACGACCTGCTCCGGGATCTCGACGTGGCGCTCGGCCAGCTCGGAGATGTGGACCAGGCCCTCGATGCCCTCGTCCACGCGGACGAACGCACCGAACGGAACCAGCTTGGTGACCTTACCCGGGACGACCTGGCCGATCTGGTGGGTCCGGGCGAACTGCTGCCACGGGTCCTCCTGGGTCGCCTTCAGCGACAGGGAGACGCGCTCGCGGTCCATGTCCACGTCGAGAACCTCGACGGTGACCTCCTGGCCGACCTCGACGACCTCGGACGGGTGGTCGATGTGCTTCCAGGACAGCTCGGAGACGTGCACCAGGCCGTCGACGCCACCCAGGTCCACGAAGGCACCGAAGTTGACGATCGAGGAGACGACGCCGGAGCGCACCTGGCCCTTCTGCAGGGTGGTGAGGAAGGTCTGGCGGACCTCGCTCTGGGTCTGCTCCAGCCAGGCACGGCGGGACAGGACCACGTTGTTGCGGTTCTTGTCCAGCTCGATGATCTTGGCCTCGAGCTCCTTGCCCACGTAGGGCTGGAGGTCGCGGACACGGCGCATCTCGACGAGCGACGCGGGGAGGAAGCCGCGGAGGCCGATGTCGAGGATGAGACCACCCTTGACGACCTCGATGACGGTACCGGTGACGATGCCGTCCTCTTCCTTGATCTTCTCGATCGTGCCCCAGGCACGCTCGTACTGAGCGCGCTTCTTGGACAGGATGAGACGACCCTCCTTGTCCTCCTTCTGGAGAACCAGGGCCTCGATGTTGTCACCGACGGAGACGACCTCGTGCGGGTCAACGTCGTGCTTGATCGAGAGCTCACGGGAGGGGATGACGCCCTCGGTCTTGTAACCGATGTCGAGGAGCACCTCGTCACGGTCGACCTTCACGATGACGCCCTCGACGATGTCGCCATCGTTGAAGTACTTGATGGTCTCGTCGATCGCGGCGAGGAACGCGTCCGCGTCGCCGATGTCGTTGACCGCGACCTGCGGGGTGGTGCTGAGGGAGGAGTCGGTGGGGCTCGTCATTAGGAAAAGGGCTCCGGTACGGACATGAAAGTCGTAGGTAATGCCACGCGGAGGGCCCGTATCGCTCCCACCGAAAGCCGGACAGCCAAGAGCACGGCGCACCGGGATCCCGTCGTCCGACGAGAACCGGCGTCCGTCTTGCGACCGTGGGGTCTTCGACAGATGCGAGCGCGACCTGCTCCGTCCGAGGCGCGCAGGCCCGCAGCGCAACTTGTAGCATACGGGGACGGCCAGGCACGGTCAATGCCAAGGACGGCAAGACGGTGGAGCCCAGTACGGATCAGGCCATATCCTCCGATTGCGCGCCTCGCGGCGGCTCCCGAAGGGGCCCTTCCCCGGATGCCACCGCCAGGAGCCGGACCCTGACGGGCCGGTTCGCGGCAGCGGCGCTTCCGCATTCCATACCCTACGCGATGGGCATTGTCACCGTGGCCACCACCCCCCAGTCCGACCTCCACGATCTTGACACCTCCGCCCCGGGGGACGACCTCGCCGAGGGCGGCCTCCCCCAAGGCGAGGAGGAGGACGGCGACGACGCGGTGCGCCGCGCGGCCGGCACCGGGGAGAGCAGCCGCGCCAGCCGGCACTGGTGGGACCGCAACGCCGACGAGTACCAGGACGAGCACGGCGAGTTCCTCGGCGACGACCGCTTCACCTGGTGCCCCGAGGGCCTGGACGAGGCCGACGCCCGGCTGCTCGGCGAGGTCGCGGGCAAGGACGTCCTGGAGATCGGCGCCGGCGCCGCCCAGTGCTCCCGCTGGCTGGCCGGCCGCGGCGCCCGCCCCGTCGCGCTGGACATCTCCCACCGCCAGCTCCAGCACTCCCGCCGGATCGACCTCGGCCGCGGCACCGCCCCCGTACCGGTCGTCCAGGCCGACGCCGCCGTGCTGCCCTTCGCCGACGGCTCCTTCGACCTCGCCTGCTCCGCCTACGGCGCCGTCCCCTTCAGCGCCGACACCGCCGGGCTGATGCGCGAGGTGCACCGGGTGCTGCGCCCCGGCGGCCGCTGGGTGTTCTCGGTGACCCACCCGATCCGCTGGGCCTTCCCGGACGAACCCGGCGTCGAGGGCCTCACCGCCGTCTCCTCGTACTTCGACCGCACCCCCTACGTCGAGGAGGACGAACAGGGCCGCGCCACCTACGTCGAACACCACCGCACCCTGGGCGACCGGGTCCGCGAACTCGTCGGCGCCGGCTTCCGCCTGCTCGACCTGGTCGAGCCCGAGTGGCCGGCCGACCTGGAGCAGGAGTGGGGCGGCTGGTCCCCGCTGCGCGGACGGCTGATCCCCGGCACGGCGATCTTCGTGGCGGAGCGGGGCTGAGCCGCTTGAACGCCGCCTGGCGCGACCTGCCCGTCCGCACCGCCCTGCCCGAGCTGCACCGCGCGCTCGACGGGCACGGCACCGCCGTCCTCGCCGCCCCGCCCGGCACCGGCAAGACCACCCTGGTGCCGCTCGCCCTCGCCGGGCTGCTCGGCGACGGACGACCGCCGCGGCGGGTGCTGGTCGCCGAGCCGCGCCGGCTCGCCGTCCGGGCGGCCGCCCGGCGGATGGCCTGGCTGCTCGGCTCGGCCGTGGGCCACGAGGTCGGGTACACCGTGCGCGGCGAGCGCCGCGTCGGCCCGGAGACGGTGGTCGAGGTGGTCACCACCGGGGTGCTGCTGCAACGGCTCCAGCGCGACCAGGAGTTGCCCGGCGTGGACGTGGTCGTGCTGGACGAGTGCCACGAACGGCACCTGGACGCCGACACCGCGCTCGCCTTCCTGCTGGACGTCCGGGCGGCGCTGCGGCCCGAACTGCGGCTGGTCTGCGCCTCGGCGACCTCCGACACCGCCGCCTGGGCCGAACTCCTCGACGGCGCCCCCGTGGTGGAGGCGCACGGGGTCTCCCACCCGGTCGAGGTGGTCTGGGCGCCGCCGCCGCGCGCCGTCCGGCCCGCCCACGGCACCCGGGTCGACCCGGCACTGCTCGACCACGTCGCGGCGGTGGTGCGGCGGGCGTTGGGCGAGCGGGACGGCGACGTGCTCTGCTTCCTGCCGGGGGTCGGCGAGATCGCCCGGGTGGCCGGCCTGCTCGGCGGAGCTGACGCCGAGGTGCTCCAACTGCACGGCCGCGCGCCGCAGTCCGTCCAGGACGCCGCCCTCGCGCCCTCGCCGTCACGGCGGATCGTCCTCGCCACCGCCGTCGCCGAGTCCTCGCTGACCGTGCCCGGCGTCCGGGTCGTGGTCGACGCCGGGCTCGCCCGCGAACCCCGCACCGACCACGCCCGAAGGCTGGCCGGGCTGGTCACCGTCCGCGCCTCGCTGGCCGCCGCCCGCCAACGGGCGGGGCGCGCCGGGCGCGAGGCCCCCGGCACCGTGTACCGCTGCTGGCAGGAGGCCGAGGACGCCCGCGCCGCCCGCTTCCCCACGCCCGAGATCGCCCTCGCCGACCTCACGTCCTTCGCCCTCCAGGCCGCCTGCTGGGGCGACCCGGACGCCACCGGCCTCGCCCTGCCCGACCGGCCCCCGGCAGGCGCGATGGCCGCCGCCCGGCAGACCCTGCTCGCCCTCGGGGCCGTCTCCGCCGACGGCCGGGCGACCCCGCGCGGCGTGCGCCTCGCCCGAACCGGGCTGCACCCCCGGCTCGGCCGCGCCCTGGTCGACGGCGCGGCGGCGGTCGGCGCACGGCGCGCGGCCGAAGTCGTCGCCCTGCTCTCCGAGGAACCGCCGCGCGCCCTGGGCGACGACCTCGGCGCGGTGTGGCGCACGGTCCGCTCCTCCGGCGACCCGTACGCCGGGCGCTGGCGCGACGAAGTCCGCCGGTTGCTGCGCGCCACCTCCGACGAACCCGCCACCCCGGTGCCCGAGGCCACCGCCGTCGGCCTCGTCGTCGCCCTCGCCTTCCCCGAACGCATCGCCCGGGCACGGGTCGAACGTCCCGCCCCCGGCGAGCGCAGCCCGTACCTGATGGCCTCCGGCACGGCCGCCGAACTCGCCCCGGACACCCGGCTGGGCGCCGTGCCGTGGCTCGCCGTCGCGGTCGCCGACCGGCAGGCGGGGTCGCACTCGGCGCGGGTGCTGCACGCCGCGGCGCTGGACGAGTCCACCGCCCGGCAGGCGGGGGCGGCGCTGCTCACCGCGCGCGAGGAGGTCCACTGGGACACCCGGCGCGGGGAGGTCGTCTCCCGGCAGGTGGAAACCCTCGGCGCGATCGAACTCGCCGAGAAGCCACTCGACCGCCCTGACCGGGCGCTCGTGCGCGCCGCGCTGCTCGAAGGCCTCACCCGCGAGGGCGTCAGCACCCTGCTCACCTGGCCCTCCCCCGGGCTGCGCGAACGCCTCGCCTTCCTCCACGCCGCCGTCGGCGACCCGTGGCCGGACGTCAGCGACGAGGCGCTGCTGGGCCGCGCCGAGGAGTGGCTGGAGCCGGAGCTCTCCCGCGCCCGCCGCCGCGCCGACCTCGCGCGGATCGACACCACGGCGGCGCTCCAGCGCCTGCTGCCGTGGGCGAGCGGCGAAGCCGGCCGCCTGGACGAACTCGCCCCCGAGCGAATCACGGTGCCCAGCGGCTCGAGGATACGGGTGGACTACACCGCCGAACGCCCGGTGCTGGCCGTCAAGTTGCAGGAGCTGTTCGGCTGGCGGGCGGCTCCCGCCCTGGCCGGCGGCCGGGTGCCGCTGACCGTGCAGTTGCTCTCCCCCGCGGGGCGCCCCGCCGCCGTCACCGGTGATCTGGAGGGCTTCTGGCGGAACGGCTACCACGCGGTGCGAGCGGATCTGAGAGGCCGCTACCCCCGCCACCCCTGGCCCGAGGACCCGACCACGGCCGAGCCCACCCGTCGCACCAACGCCCGGAAGTGACAGGGGGATCCGAACTCTCTTCCGCTGGTCGAACCCTTTCCGGTGGTCGACCCCTCTCCGGCGGTCGCCGACGGCATGGGCGTGGCCCGGCCGGGCGGCCGGGCCACGCGTTCGGGGCACGCGTTCGGGGCACGGAGGTGTCAGGCGGGCTGCGCGCCGGGCGCCGGGACAGCGGCCTCGTGGCACGTGTGGGCGGTGTGGCCCGGGTGGCCAGGGTGGCCCGGGTCCGCCTTGCCGGTCTCGCGGAGGATCAGCAGGCCGGTGATCGCGATCAGCGCCGCGGTCAGGCCGTGGATTCCGAACGCGGCGGCGCCGGAGCCGTGGTGGGCCAGGACGTTGACCATGTCGCCGAACGGGGCGACGGCCTCGGCCAGCAGGACCCAGCCCAGGGCTCGGCGGTGGCCGGTCACCAGCAGGACGCCGGTGGCCAGGCCCATCGCGAGCTCCCGGGTGCCCTTCATGACGAGGTAGCCGTCGCCGTTGCCGGCGGGCCAGGCCGGCAGCCCGACGCCTCGGGTCGACGCCTCCGGGGCCAGGACGAAGGACAGCCCGAGGTAGAGAGCGAACAGGGCGCAGGCGGTGGCCAGCACGGTGGTGGCGTTCTTCAGCGACACGGCACTTCTCCTTCGACGTTCGGACCTGCTCCTCCGGCCGTCCCCACCCGGCCGCGGCTGCCGCCTCATGCGTCGATCCGCTCGAAGACATGCGGGTACGACACGATGTCGTCGGGGAACTCGGCCGCCATGCGCTGGAACTCCGGGTTGCCGACAGCCGTGGCGAGCGCCTCGGTCGACTCCCAGACGGCGACGTTCATCAGGAGCCGGCTGCCTGCCGTCCCCTTGTGCATCCGCAGGGAGACGAATCCCGGCTGAGCCTTCATGAACTCCGCCTGCCGGCGGAAGAGGGCCAGGAACGCTTCGGCCCGCTCCTTCGGCACCACGAAGGTGTTGGCCAGGACGACGGGCCCGGTCCTCTCCTGGAACTGCGCGAACAGCGGTGTGTTCGGGTCCAGGCTCTGCAGTGCGGCCATGTTCGGTGCTTCCTTCCGACTGTCGGTCGTCCCGCGGCACCACGGGCGGGCATCCCTGCGGCGACAACCTTGCCAACGCTTGTTGGTCAACACTTGTTGGCAAACGTAGAGCTGCGGCACTGGACTGTCAACACGTGTTGGCCTACATTTGTTGGCATGACCGGCAGCACGGACAACCAGCAGACCGCACGGCGTTCCGACGCCACTCGCGCCACGATCCTCGCCGCGGCCCGCAACCGGTTCGCGGCGGACGGCTACGAGAAGGCGACCATCCGGGCCATCGCCCGCGACGCGAAGATCGACCCGTCGATGGTGATGCGCTACTACGGCAACAAGGCGGGCCTGTTCGCGGCGGCCGTCGCGGTCGACCCGGGGCTGCCCGGCCTGCCCCTCGAACCGCGCGAGGAGGTCGGCCGTGCGCTGGTGCGCCAGTTCCTCACCCTGTGGGAGGAGAACGAGGAGCTCACCGCGCTGTTGCGGGTCGGCGCCACCGATCCGAACGCCGCCGACCGCACGCAGAGCGTGCTGCGCGACCAGTTGATCCCGCTGGCCCGCCGGGTGGGCCCCGAGCCGGAGCAGGCGCCGGCGCGGGCGGCCCTGTGCGCATCGACCGTGTTGGGGCTCGCGCTCACGCGCTACGTGCTGCGGTTCCCGGCGAGCGTGGCGCTCAGCCGCGAGGAGATCGTGGACTGGCTCGGCCCCACGATCCAGCGGTACCTCACCGCACCCACGCCCTGAGGAACGCGCCGAGGGCACCCGCGCCACGGTCGGCCACAGCGGGCGCCCCCAACGGGTAGGGGCCGGCTGCTGCGGCGGACCCCGCACACCGGAAGTCGACCCCGCCGACTTCCCGCGCGGGGCCTCAACCCGCTGCCGTCACCGGCTCTTTCGGGTGATCGTCCGACCGGCCCCCGACAGCCGGGCAGCGCGTCAACCCCTCAGCCGGGCGGGCAACGGCAGCATGACCGCCCTCCCGTCCCGCAACCGCACGGGCACCGTCATCAGGCAGGGCCGGAGGCCCTTGTTCTTCGACCTGTGTTCTTCGACCCGGCGATGACGATCGGCCCGGTCCGCATCGGCTCGATCCCCTGCTCGACCCATGAGCACGGGAAGTCGGGCCTGCCGACTTCCCGTGCGGTGTCACCGGCCGTCCCGCCGCCTGTCCGCCGGGCGGTGGTTCAGAGCACGGCGAGCCGGTCCACCAGCAGCTCGATCCGGCGCTCGGTGTGCTCGGGCGGGAGCCGTCGCGCCCGGGTGAGGGTGGCCAGCCCGTGCAGGGCCGCCCAGAACGTCTCGGTGAACAGCCCGGGGTGGACGCCGTCCCCGGCGACCTCGACCAGGGTCTCCAGCAGGGCGGCGAAGGCGTCCTTCAGCGGCTCGGGGGTGTCCTCCCGGGCGAAGGCCAGACCGCCGTCGAGCTGGAACATGGCGTCGTAGACCGCCGGGTTGCGCTCGGCGAAGTCGAGGTAGGCGCGGGCGAGGGCGGCGACCCGGGCGCGCGGGCCGTCCGCGGCCGCGGTCGCAGCGCGCAGCGCCACCGCCATCTCGGCGGCGCCTTCGAGGGCGACGGCACCGATGATCTCGCGCTTGCCGCGGAAGTGGCTGTAGAGGACGGGTTGGCTGTACTCGATGCGCTCGGCGAGCCGGCGGGTGGTGACCGCGTCCCACCCCTGCTGCTCGGCGAGTTCGCGGGCCGTCGCCACGATGAGGCGTTCGCGGTTCGCCCGTTCGCGCTGCTTGCGTTCCTGTACCGACATGACTGGATCCTAGCACCGCTAGACAAGGGAGCGGCAGCAGGTCTAGCGTTGCCTCATCACCTAGCAGCGCTAGATCGCAGGAGGGGTCATCATGCTCGACGCACTCAAGGTCGTCACCATCGTGGTCGTCGGGGTGATGGTGGGGGTGGAGTTCTCCGTCGCCTTCGTCATCAACCGGATCTTGAACGCACTGCCGGAGGACAGCGACCAGCTCGGCCGCGCCCACGGAGGGCGGATGCTCGGCGCCGTGATGCCGTTCTGGTACATCGGCTCGCTCGCCCTCGCCGGGATCTGGGCGGTCACCGGATGGCACGACCCCGGCACCGGCCTCGTCCTCACCGCCGCCGGGCTGCTGATCGTCAGCGTGATCATGTCGGTCCTGCTGCTCGTCCCGATCAACAACCGGGGCAAGACGTGGACCCCGGAGAACCGGCCCGCCGACTGGAAGCAGCAGGCGAACCGCTGGGACCGCTACCACTACGCCCGCGTCGCCGTCATCATCGCGGCCTTCGCCCTGCTGGCCGCCGCCCTCACCTGAGCCCGCGCGCCCACAGCCGGCGGCCGGCCGCCGCCGGCCGACACTTCGCCGGCGGCCGCGCCCCCGTCGACCCGTCCCGCGCCGCCCCATGACGCCCCACGACGCCCCGCCCGCGCAGGAAGTCGGCCCGGCCGACTTCCTACGCAGCACATACCGCCGGGGCCGCCGCTCGGGACGACGGCGACCCCGGCCGAAGACCACCGCGTCAGTGCGCGGCGGCCTCCCAGTTGGGGCCGACGCCGACGGAGACGTCCAGGGGGGCGCGCAGCGGGTAGGCACCGGCCATCTGCTCGCGGACGATCGCCTCGACCTGCTCGCGCTCGCCCGGGGCCAGCTCCAGGACGATTTCGTCGTGGACCTGGAGCAGCATCCGGCTGGTGAGGCCGGCAGTGCGCAGGGCTTCGTCCACCCGGAGCATGGCGATCTTGACGATGTCGGCGGCCGAGCCCTGGATGGGGGCGTTGAGGGCCATCCGCTCGGCCATCTCGCGGCGCTGGCGGTTGTCGCTGTTGAGGTCCGGCAGGTAGCGGCGGCGGCCGAGGAGTGTCTCGGTGTAGCCCGTCGCCCGGGCCTCGTCGACGACGCGGCGCAGGTAGTCGCGCACGCCGCCGAAGCGCTCGAAGTAGGTGTCCATCAGGCCCTGCGCCTCGGCCGGCTTGATGCCGAGCTGCTGGGAGAGCCCGTACGCGGACAGGCCGTAGGCCAGGCCGTAGGACATCGCCTTGATCTTGCGCCGCATCTCGGCGTCGACGGCGGCGCCGGGGACCTCGAAGACCTGGGAGGCGACGGTGGTGTGGAGGTCCTCGCCGGTGGCGAAGGCCTCGATCAGCGCCTCGTCCTCCGACAGGTGCGCCATGATCCGCAGCTCGATCTGCGAGTAGTCGGCGGTGAGCAGCGACTCGTAGCCCTCGCCGACGACGAAGGCGCGGCGGATCGCCCGGCCCTCCTCGGTGCGGACGGGGATGTTCTGGAGGTTCGGGTCCTGCGAGGAGAGCCGGCCGGTGGCGGCGACCATCTGGTTGAAGGTGGTGTGGATCCGGCCCTTGGGCGAGACGGTCTTGAGCAGGCCCTCGACGGTGGTGCGCAGCTTGGCCTGGTCGCGGTGGCGCAGCAGGATGACCGGCAGTTCGTTGTCGGTCTGGGTGGCGAGCCAGGTGAGCGCGTCGGCGTCGGTGGTGTAGCCGGTCTTGATCTTCTTGGTCTTCGGGAGGGCGAGTTCGCCGAAGAGGATCTCCTGGAGCTGCTTGGGCGAGCCGAGGTTGAACTCGTGCCCGGCGGCGGCGTGGGCCTCCTCGACGCAGCGCTGGATCTCGGCGGCGAACTGCGCCTCCAGGCGGGTGAGCCACTCGCGGTCGGCGGCGATGCCGTAGCGCTCCATGCGGGCGAGCAGGGCGGCGATGGGCAGTTCCATGTCGTGCATCAGCCCGGCGGCGCCGACCTCGCCGAGGCGGGTGTCGAAGAGCGCGGCGAGGTCGAGCACGGCGCGGGCCTGGAGCATCAGCGCCTGGGCGTGCGCGGCCGGGTCCTCCTCCGGGGCGTCGAAGGCGAGTTGGCCGCTCTCGGCGGCGGGGGCCGGGGTGAGCGAGCGGGCCAGGTACTCCTCGGCGAGCACCTCCAGGGTGAAGGTGCGGCGGCCGGGCTTCTCCAGGTAGGCGGCGAGGGCGGTGTCGGCGGCGACGCCCTCGATGGTCCAGCCGCGCTCGGCGAAGGCGCGCATGACCTGCTTGGCGATGTGCAGCGCCTTGGGGGCGGCCGGGTCGGCGAGCCAGGCGGCGAAGGCCCGCTCGTCCTCCTCGGCGAGCAGGGCCGGGTCGAACCAGGCGGCCGTCTCCCCCGCGGCGAGGGCGACTTCGGTGACCTCGCCGGTGCCGAGCGCCCACTGGTAGACGGCGGCCAGGGCGACGGTGGTCTTGCCGTCGGAGGCGTGCTCGCGCAGCCAGGCGGCGAGGGTGCCCGGGTCGGTGAGCAGTTCGCCGTCGACGTCGACGCCGGGGGCGAGTTCGACGGCCTCCTCCTCGCCGGCGGCCGGGTCGATGCCGAAGACGCGGTCGCGGAAGTTGGCGTTGCGGAACTCCAGCGACTCCATCAGGGTGCCGACGGCGGCCTTGTCGAACGGCCGGCGGCCGAGGTCGGCGACGCCGAGCGGGAGTTCGACGTCGCGGACCAGCTCGGTGAGCACCCGGTTGCGCTTGACGGAGTCGAGGTTGTCGCGCAGCTTCTCGCCGATCTTGCCCTTCACCTCGTCGGCGCGGGCGACGAGTTCGTCGAAGGAGCCGAACTGGTTGACCCACTTGGCGGCGGTCTTCTCGCCGACGCCGGGGATGCCGGGCAGGTTGTCGGACGGGTCGCCGCGCAGGGCGGCGAGGTCGGGGTACTGCCGCGGGGTGACGCCGTACTTCTCGGTGACCTTCTCCGGTGTAAAGCGGGTGAGCTCGGAGACGCCCTTGGTGGGGTAGAGCACGGTGACGTGGTCGGTGACCAGCTGGAGGGAGTCGCGGTCGCCGGTGACGATGTCGACGTCGTAGCCGGCCGCCTCGGCGGCGGTGGCCAGGGTGGCGATGATGTCGTCGGCCTCGAAGCCCTCGACGGTCAGCCGGGGGATGTTCATGGCGTCGAGGAGTTCGCCGATCAGGCCGACCTGGCTGCGGAACTCGTCCGGGGTCTTGGCCCGGTTGGCCTTGTAGTCGGGGAACTCGGCGGAGCGGAAGGTCTGCCGGGAGAGGTCGAAGGCGACGGCGAGGTGGGTGGGCGCCTCGTCCCGGACGGTGTTGGCGAGCATCGAGGCGAAGCCGTAGATCGCGTTGGTGGGCTGGCCGGTGGAGGTGTTGAAGTTCTCCACGGGCAGGGCGTAGAAGGCCCGGTAGGCCATCGAGTGCCCGTCGAGCAGCATCAGCCGGGGTCGCGGGCCGGCCCCGCCGCCACTCGCCGCGCCCTTGTCCGTACTCTGCGTAGCCACGTCAACGTCCGTTCCTGCCGATTCCACTACAGGCCACCGATCCTATGGCCCGGCACCGACAAAAGGGGCACGGCCGCAGCCGAGCCGGAGGCAGGCGCGCGGCTCTACCGGCCGGTAGTGCGGTCGTACCATCACAGGCAGCACGACGACGTGATCCTTTGAGCGGCAGGAGTTCCCCATGACCGACGCGGCCCCCGGCACCGCCCCCGTCCTGAAGGTCCCGCAGGACGTGCTGGACCACTTCGCCAAGCTCGGGGTGAGCCCGGAGACGTTCTCCGGCGGCCACCTCGGCGAGAAGCTCGGCCTCCGGATCGTGGAGGCCTCCGGGGACCGCGTGGTCGGCACCATGCCGGTGGAGGGCAACCAGCAGCCGTACGGGCTGCTGCACGGCGGCGCCTCGGCGGCGCTCGCCGAGACCCTGGGGTCGATCGGCGCGATGCTGCACGCGGGCCCCGGCCGGTACGCGGTGGGCGTGGACCTCAACGCGACCCACCACCGCTCGGCGACCTCCGGGCTGGTCACCGGGGTGGCGACGGCGGTGTTCAAGGGCCGCACCGCCGCCACGTACGAGATCGCGATCACCGACGACACCGGCAAGCGGGTCACCAGCTGCCGACTCACCTGCATGCTGCGGGACTTGTAATACCGGTACGCCAAAATCGGTACGGTCACCAACAGTTGCGGGCCGACCGACTCAAATCCCTTTTCCGCCCCCTTGTTTGACCTTCCGCCCCACTGGGCAGGCGTTGGGTCTGGACAAGGGGGCGGCGGCATGTCCGGGCGGAGGTCGTCCGTGCCCGGACTTGTAACGGTGCGTAACAGGTAGGACTTCCGAGCGCACGACGGCCCTGAGGCCCCCAGGCACCCCGGGGGACCTCCACCGCACCCCCCCCTGTCCGCAATCCGGACGCGTACGGCCGAAAGCAGCACATCGGACGGTCGCGTCCGATTACCGGTGATGCCAGCTGCAACCCGCATTTCTGGCCCTTACATGGCCCTACCAGCAAGTAAACGCCTGGGGGGCCGGGATCGGTCGAGCCGGAACGGCCACATGCTGAGACAAATGCTCCGTGTGCTCATAACAAGAGAATCACAGCCTGCCCACAGCACTGCCCGAGTCGCCCCCACCACGCCTAGAGTCACGGCCAGTCACCGCGCCATCCGGAATGGGCCAGGCCCTCCGCGCACCCCGGCCCCCGCCACCCAGGCGCGGGCGCCTCCTGACCCGAAGGGGACCCTCGTGCGTCACCGTTCAGCAATTGTCGTGAGCATTGCCGTGATCGGCGCCCTCAGCCTCAGCGCCTGCGGCTCCCGTGGCTCCAAGTCCGGCGACAACGCCGGCGGCAAGGACAACAGCGCCACCACCGTCGTCATCGGCGTCGACGCCCCGCTCACCGGCGACCTCTCCGCCCTCGGCCTCGGCATCCGCAACTCCGTCGACCTCGCCGTCAAGAAGGCCAACGAAACCAACGAGGTCCCCGGCGTCAAGTTCGAGATCAAGGCCCTCGACGACACCGCCAAGCCCGCCCCCGGCCAGCAGAACGCCACCCAGCTCGTCGCCGACGACAAGGTGCTCGGCGTCGTCGGCCCCCTCAACTCCAGCGTGGCCCAGTCCATGCAGCAGATCTTCGACGACAAGAACCTCGTCGAGATCTCCCCCGCCAACACCGGCGTCGCCCTCAGCCAGGGCGAGAAGTGGGCCAGCGGCGAGAAGAAGCGGCCCTTCAAGTCCTACTTCCGCACCGCCACCACCGACGCCGTCCAGGGCCCCTTCGCCGCCCAGTTCCTCTACAACGACGCCAAGAAGACCAAGGTCTTCCTCATCGACGACCAGAAGACCTACGGCGCCGGCCTCGCCGCCACCTTCAAGGGCGAGTTCACCAAGCTCGGCGGCACCCTCGCCGGCGAGGAGCACGTCAACCCCGACGACCGCGACTTCGCCGCCATCGTCACCAAGGTCAAGAGCTCCGGCGCCGACGCCGTCTACTACGGCGGCGAGTACCCCGCCGCCGGCCCCCTCTCCCTCCAGCTCAAGGAAGCCGGCGTCAACATCCCCCTGATGGGCGGCGACGGCATCCAGAGCGGCGACTTCATCAAGCTCAACCCCAAGAGCCAGGGCGACTTCGCCACCGCCGTCGGCCTGCCCGTCGAGTCCCTCGACACCGCCAAGAAGTACATCGCCGACTACAAGGCCGCCGGCTACAAGGACGCCTACGAGACCTACGGCGGCTACTCCTACGACAGCGCCTGGGCCATCATCGAGGCCGTCAAGAACGTCGTGAAGGACAAGGGCAAGCTCCCCACCGGCGCCGACGCCCGCACCGCCGTCCGCGACGCCGTCCAGAAGGTCTCCTTCGACGGCGTCACCGGCAAGGTCTCCTTCGACGAGTTCGGCGACACCACCAACAAGCAGCTCACCGTCTACACGGTCAAGGACGGCAAGTGGGCCGTCGAGAAGTCCGGCACCTTCAACGGCTGATCCGACGGCCGGCCCCACCGGCCGACCCACGGCCGACGTGACCGGCCGGCCCCACGACCGGATCACCGACCGGGCCCACGGCCGGACCGACGACCGGATCACCGACCGGACCCACGACCGGACCGCCCGCTGACCCACCGGCCGGGGCCCGACGGACCGCACCACCACCAGCGCGGGGGGGGGGGCCCCGCCGCCCCCCCCCCCCCCCGGCCCCCCCCCCCCCCCCCCCCCCCCCCCCCCCCCCCCCCCCCCCCCCCCCCCCCCCCCCCCCCCCCGGGGGGGGGGGCCCCCCCCCCCCCCCCCCCCCCCGCCCCCACATCCACCACCCACGCGGACACCCCGAACGCACAACGGAGGCCCAGCGGTGCACGACCTACCGCAGCAGCTGGCCAACGGCCTGATCCTCGGCGCCCTCTACGGACTCGTCGCGATCGGCTACACGATGGTCTACGGCATCGTCCAGCTCATCAACTTCGCCCACGGCGAGATCGTCATGGTCGGCGGCTTCGGCGCCCTGACCGCCTACCTCGCCCTCCCCGGCGGCACCACCCTCTGGCTGGCCCTACCACTCATGCTGATCGCCGGCATCCTGGTCTCCACCCTCACCGCCGTCGCCGCCGAACGCTTCGCCTACCGGCCGCTGCGCAACGCCCCCCGGCTCGCCCCCCTCATCACCGCCATCGGGCTCTCCATCTTCCTCCAGCAACTCGTCTTCTCCTTCTACCCCGACGCCAAGAAGGCCCGCGTCTTCCCCAAGATCCCCGGCGACCCCTTCAGCCTCGGATCCGTCACCATCCAGCGCAGCGACATCTTCCTCATCATCGCCGCCCCCCTGTGCATGCTCGCCCTCGGCTGGTTCGTCACCCGCACCCGCTCCGGCCGCGCCATGCAGGCCACCAGCCAGGACCCCGACACCGCCAAACTCATGGGCATCGACACCGACCGCATCATCGTCCTCGCCTTCGCCATCGGCGCCGCCTTCGCCGCCGTCGCCGCCGTCGCCTACGGACTGCGCAGCGGCCAGGTCGACTTCCGCATGGGCTTCATCCTCGGCCTCAAGGCCTTCACCGCCGCCGTCCTCGGCGGCATCGGCAACATCTACGGCGCCATGCTCGGCGGCATCGCCCTCGGCCTCGCCGAAGCCCTCGCCACCGGCTACATCCAGCACCTGCCCGGCATGCACCTCTTCGGAGGCGGCGCCTGGAAGGACGTCTGGGCCTTCGTACTCCTCATCCTCGTGCTCCTCATCCGGCCCCAAGGCCTGCTCGGCGAGCGCGTCGCGGACAGGGCGTGACCACCATGACCACCACCACCGAGACCACCCCGGTCATCCCCCTGCCGGCCCCCGCCGCCACCGCCCTCACCGGCCTCGGCGCCCTCGCCGTCGCCGCCTCCGCCGCCATGTCCTGGACCTGGACCAGCGACTTCCCCGGCGACCTCACCTACTACGGCTCCCCCGCCGGCCTCCAGTGGCTCGCCCTCACCGCCGGCGTCCTCACCCTCGTCCTCCTCCTCGCCGCCCGAGGCGTCCCCGGCCTGCGCTGGGCCGCACCCACCCGCAGCAACAACGCCGTCCTCCACGCCGCCACCGGCGCCCTCGCCGTCGCCGGCTACTCCGTCGCCGCCGTCTCCGTCGAGCTCGGCGGCCTCGCCAACCTCGAACCCGGCGGCTGGGTCCTCGCCGCCGGCGGCCTCCTCACCGTCCTCGGCGCCCTCGGCCTCCCCCTCGACCGCCGCACCCACGTCCCCCTGCGGATCCTCGACAAGCGGCTCTTCCTGCTCGTCCCCGCCGCCCCCATCGGCTGGTTCGCCGCCCACGCCATCCCCGACGACCAGCCCGTCGCCCCCGTCATGACCGCCCTCGCCGGCGGCCTCGCCATCGCCACCGGCGCCGTCCTGCTCCTCCAACTCGGCCACCTCGCCAACAGCGCGCTGCGCCTCGGCAAGGTCGAACGCCCGCTCGCCGCACCCCGCGAACTGCCCTCCTGGGTCGAGGTGCTGCTCATCGTCGTGGCCTTCGGACTCGGCCTCTACGCGATCACCTTCGGCATCGACACCGAGTACGGCGAACTCTTCACCGGGTACCTCCTCCTCACCGCCTTCACCGTCGCCGCCCTCGCCGGATCCGGCCTGCTCGCCCGACTGCGCGCCCTCACCGTCAAGCACCGCCCCGTCACCACCGGCGCCGCCTTCGCCGCCGCCGCCAGCTTCCCCTTCACCCAGAGCAGCGACCAGTACACCTCCGTCGCCACCAACATCCTGATCTTCGCCACCGTCGCCCTCGGCCTCAACATCGTCGTCGGCCTCGCCGGCCTCCTCGACCTCGGCTACGTCGCCTTCCTCGGCGTCGGCGCCTACGCCGCAGCCCTCGTCTCCGGCTCCCCCGCCTCCCCCATCCACGTCCAGTTCCCCTTCTGGGCCGCGATGCTCACCGGAGCCGTCGTCTCCATGGTCTTCGGCGTCCTCATCGGCGCCCCCACGCTGCGGCTGCGCGGCGACTACCTCGCCATCGTCACCCTCGGCTTCGGCGAGATCTTCCGCATCACCATGCTCAACCTCAACGGCACCACCGGCCCCAAGATCACCAACGGCTCCAACGGCATCCCCCGCATCCCCGACCTGCAGATCCTCGGCTTCGACCTCGGCAAGACCCACAGCATCGCCGGCATCGAACTCGGCCGGTTCTCCAACTACTACCTGCTGATGCTGCTCGTCACCGCGCTCGTCGTCCTCGTCTTCGCCCGCGTCGGCAACTCCCGCATCGGCCGCGCCTGGGTCGCCATCCGCGAGGACGAAACCGCCGCCGAGGCCATGGGCATCAACGGCTTCCGCCTCAAGCTCCTCGCCTTCGCCATGGGCGCCTGCCTCGCCGGCCTCGCCGGCACCGTCCAAGCCCACGTCAGCTACACCGTCACCCCTGACCAGTACACCTTCGCCGAAGCCCTCCCGCCCAACTCCGCCTTCCTCCTCGCCGCCGTCATCCTCGGCGGCATGGGCACCATCAGCGGACCCCTCGCCGGCGCCACCCTCCTCTTCCTCATCCCCAAGAAGCTCGAATTCCTCTCCGACTACCAACTCCTCGCCTTCGGCGCCGCCCTCATCGTCCTCATGCGCGTCCGCCCCGAAGGCCTCATCCCCAACCGCCGCCGGCAACTCGAATTCCACGAAGCCGCCATCCCCGCCCAGACCACCGGCGACGACGCCACCGCACTCACCAAGGCAGGGGCGTGACCCGCACGATGACCACCACCGCTGCTCCCCTGCTCGAAGTCACCGGCGTCACCATGCGCTTCGGCGGCCTCACCGCCGTCAACGACGTCTCCCTCACCGTCGGCGAAGGCGAGATCATCGGCCTGATCGGCCCCAACGGCGCCGGCAAGACCACCTTCTTCAACTGCCTCACCGGCCTGTACGTCCCCACCGAAGGCACCGTCCGCTACCGCGACACCCAACTGCCGCCCAAACCCCACCTCGTCACCCAGGCCGGCATCGCCCGCACCTTCCAGAACATCCGGCTCTTCGCCAACATGACCGTCCTGGAGAACGTCCTCGTCGGCCGCCACACCCGCACCAAGGAAGGCGTCCTCTCCGCCATCCTCCGCGGCCCCGGATACCGGCGCGCCGAAGCCGAGAGCCGCGCCAAGGCCATGGAACTGCTCGCCTTCACCGGCCTCGCCGACAAGGCCGACCACCTCTCCCGCAACCTGCCCTACGGCGAACAGCGCAAGCTGGAGATCGCCCGCGCCCTCGCCTCCGACCCCGGCCTCCTCCTGCTCGACGAACCCACCGCCGGCATGAACCCCCAGGAGACCCGGGCCGCCGAGGAACTCGTCTTCGCCATCCGCGACAAGGGCGTCTCCGTCCTCGTCATCGAGCACGACATGCGCTTCATCTTCAACCTCTGCGACCGGACCGCCGTCCTCGTCCAGGGCCAGAAGATCGTCGAGGGCGACCGCGAAACCGTCCAGAACGACGAACGCGTCATCACCGCCTACCTCGGCGCCCCCCTCGAAGGCGCCGCCCCCGCCGCCCCCGCCGCGCCGGAGACCGTTACGGAGAACGACCAGTGACCGCACTCCTCGAGGTCGAGGACCTCCGCGTCGCCTACGGCAAGATCGAAGCCGTCAAGGGCATCAGCTTCACCGTCAACCAGGGCGAGGTCACCACCCTCATCGGCACCAACGGCGCCGGCAAGACCACCACCCTGCGCACCCTCTCCGGCCTGCTCAAGCCCACCGCCGGCCGGATCACCTTCGACGGCCAGGACCTCACCACCGTCCCCGCCCACAAGATCGTCGCCCTCGGCCTCGCCCACTCCCCCGAAGGCCGGCACATCTTCCCCCGCATGACCATCGAGGAGAACCTCCTCCTCGGCGCCTTCCTCCGCTCCGACACCCCCGGCATCGCCGCCGACGTCGAACGCGCCTACACCCTCTTCCCCATCCTCGGCGAACGCCGCAAGCAGGCCGCGGGCACCCTGTCCGGCGGCGAGCAGCAGATGCTCGCCATGGGGCGGGCACTGATGTCCCAGCCCAAGCTGCTCATGCTGGACGAGCCCTCGATGGGGCTCTCGCCGCTGATGATGCAGAAGATCATGGCGACCATCCTCGAGCTCAAGGCCGGCGGGACGACCATCCTGCTGGTCGAGCAGAACGCCCAGGCGGCACTGTCGCTGTCCGACCGCGGCTACGTCATGGAGACCGGCCGCATCGTCCTCTCCGGCACCGGCACCGACCTCCTGCACGACGAGTCCGTCCGCAAGGCGTACCTCGGCGAGGACTGAGCCCGGCACACACGGAGAGGGGCCCGGCGGACGTACCGTCCACCGGGCCCCTCTCCTGTCCGTCCCGTCCTGCGCTACTCGGACGTGCCCTCGTCCGCCTTCTTGCGGTCCTGGGCCTCGCCCTCCTCGATGACGGCCTCGGCCACCGCGGCCATCGTCATCCGCCGGTCCATCGAGGTCTTCTGGATCCACCGGAAGGCGGCCGGCTCGGTCAGCCCGAACTTCGTCTGCAGCACGCCCTTCGCCCGGTCCACCAGCTTCCGGGTCTCCAGGCGCTGGGTGAGGTCCCCGATCTCCTTCTCCAGCGCCCGCATCTCGGTGTACCGCGACACCGCCATCTCGATCGCCGGGACCAGGTCCGACTTGGAGAACGGCTTCACGATGTACGCCATCGCCCCGGCGTCCCGCGCCCGGTCCACCAGCTCCCGCTGCGAGAACGCCGTCAGCATGAGCACCGGAGCCAGGTGCCGCTCGTGGATCTGCTCAGCCGCCGAGAGCCCGTCCAGGACGGGCATCTTCACGTCGAAGATCGCCAGATCCGGCTTCAGCTCCTCCACGAGCTTCACCGCCGTCTCCCCGTCCCCCGCTTCGCCGACGACGGTGTACCCCTCCTCCTCGAGCATCTCCTTGAGGTCGAGGCGGATCAACGCCTCGTCCTCGGCGATCACGATCCGGGTGATCTGGGGCGTATCGGTCTCAAGCGGCTGTGCCTGCTCGTCGGCGGTGCTCACTGCGCTCCTCGTTCCGGCGGGGTACTGCATGCACGAGGGTACCTAGACACGGTATGTTTGAGACACGACGCGAAGGCAGTAGCCTTCAAATCGTAGGCCCCGATAGCCCAACTGGCATGAGGCAATGGTCTCAAACACCATACAGTGTGGGTTCGAATCCCACTCGGGGCACTTTTCCTTCGAATCGAAGGGACCGATATCCGGTCCAAGCGGTCTCGGAGTCAGAGGATCCCCACTCGATCGAGTGGGGATCCTCTCGTTTGCATGCGCACGGGAACCGCGCGATGCAATCTCGCTCACATGTACGGCATGGCTACACGCCGACGCGCATTGGACCTTCACGCAGCGGGCCTGTCATTCAGCCAGGTCAGTCGCGCGACCGGGACATCTCGGTTCGCAATCCGCGAGTGGGCGTCCGGAGCCGTCCCAAGTCCGCGCATGACGGCCGAGTGCCCGATCCGCAACGGACAGCTCGCCCCCTCGTGCCCGCGCGCCGACTACGCCTATCTCCTCGGCCTCTACCTCGGAGACGGCTGCATCGGCGAAGGCCGCCGCAAGGTCCACGCCCTCCGGATCGCGTGCTGCGACAGCTGGCCCGGCCTGATCGACGAGTGCGAGCAAGCCGTCTCCACCGTCATGCCTCGCAACAGGGTCCTGAGGGTCCGTGCGCCGGGCTGCACCAGCGTCGTCAGCACCAGCAAGCACTGGCCCTGCCTCTTCCCGCAGCACGCGCCTGGGCCGAAGCATCTGCGAACGATCTCCCTCGCCCCCTGGCAACAGGAGATCGTCGACGCCCAACCCTGGGAGTTCCTGCGCGGCCTGATCCACTCCGACGGCTGCCGCATCACCAACTGGACGACCCGTACGGTGGGCGGGGTCCCGAAGCGCTACGAGTACCCGCGGTACTTCTTCACCAACACGTCGGCCGACATCATCCGTCTCTTCACCACCACGCTCGATGCCGTCGGCGTCCAGTGGAAGCACGGATCCCGGTCCAACGGCGGCTTCAACATCTCCATCGCCCGGAAGGACTCCGTGGCCCTCATGGACGCCCACATCGGCCCCAAGGACTGACGGCGGCGCGGCCCCGGTGGGGCCGCGCCGTGGTGAGGGGTGTCAGTCGTCCAGGGTGCCCACGTGGTGGACGCGGACGAGGTTGGTGGAGCCGGCGAGGCCAGGGGGTGAGCCGGCGGTGATGATGACGATGTCGCCCTTCTGGCAGCGGCCGAGGGAGAGCAGGGCCGCGTCGACCTGTTCGACCATCTGGTCGGTGGTGGGGGCGAAGGGGCCCAGGAAGGTCTCGACGCCCCAGGTGAGGGCGAGTTGGCTGCGGACGGCCGGTTCGTAGGTGAAGGCGAGCACCGGGATCGGCGAGCGGTAGCGGGTGAGTCGGCGGGCGGTGTCGCCGGACTGGGTGAAGGCGATGAGGTACTTGGCGTGCAGGAAGTCGCCGATCTCGGCGGCCGCGCGGGCGACGGCTCCGCCCTGGGTCCGGGGCTTGTTGCCGGTGGTGAGCGGGGGCAGGCCGGCGGCGAGGATGTCGTTCTCCGCGGCCTCGATGATCCGGCTCATGGTCTTGACCGTCTCGACGGGGTACTTGCCGACGGAGGTCTCCCCGGAGAGCATCACCGCGTCGGTGCCGTCCAGGACGGCGTTGGCGACGTCGGAGGCCTCGGCGCGGGTCGGCCGGGAGGCGTTGATCATCGAGTCGAGCATCTGGGTGGCGACGATGACCGGCTTGGCGTTGCGCCGGGCCAGCGTGATGGCGCGCTTCTGGACGAGCGGGACCTGTTCGAGGGGCATCTCCACGCCCAGGTCCCCGCGGGCGACCATGATGCCGTCGAAGGCGTCGACGATGGAGTCGAGGTTGTCGACGGCCTGCGGCTTCTCGATCTTGGCGATGACGGGGACGTGCCGCCCTTCCTCGGCCATCACCCGGTGGACGTCCTCGATGTCGCGGCCGCTGCGGACGAAGGAGAGTGCGATCAGGTCGGCGCCGGTGCGCAGCGCCCATCGCAGGTCGGCGACGTCCTTGTCGCTGAGTGCGGGGACGGAGACGGCGACGCCGGGAAGGTTGAGGCCTTTGTGGTCGGAGACGAGGCCGCCTTCGATGACGAGGCAGCGGACGTGGGGTCCGTCGACGGCGAGGACTTCGAGGGTGACGCGTCCGTCGTCGACGAGGATGCGTTCGCCGCGGGTGACGTCGGCGGCGAGGCCGGGGTAGGTGGTGCCGCAGATGTCCTTGTCCCCCACGACGCCGTTGTCGGTGGAGATGGTGAACTCGTCGCCGCGTTCGAGGAGTACGGGTCCGTGGGCGAAGGTGTCGAGGCGGATCTTGGGGCCCTGGAGGTCGACGAGGATGCCGACGCTGCGGCCGGTTTCGTCGGCGGCCTTGCGGACGCGGCGGTAGCGTTCTTCGTGTTCGGCGTGGGTGCCGTGGCTGAGGTTGAACCGGGCGATGTCCATTCCGGCGTCGACCAGGGTCTTGATCCGGTCGTACGAGTCGGTGGCGGGCCCGAGGGTGCAGACGATTTTTGCTCGGCGCATACAGCTGAGGGTAGGCATTACCGGCGCGTAACCACGACGTGGGTCCGGGCTGCGGGATGACCTTTGTGGTAAGGCGAGTTGAACAATCTGACAGCTGCTCGGACCGGTGTGCGACGGTGGTGGGGCGGCTGCGCGGGGGCGGTGCTGACGCTTCGTCGGGGTTGCTCCGCCGTTGCGATTCCGTGAAGCGGTGTTCACCCCTGGTTCACCGTTCCTTCCGTCGGTGCTCCCCGCCCGGCGGGACGCTCGTCACCCCGGGTGACCACCCGGATGACGGAGCGGACGAGGGGGAGGTGCTCGGCGTGAGACGCGCTCTGGGGGTGCTCGCGGCCTTGGTGTTGTTGGGCGGGGTGACGTACGCGTTGATCCCGGATGACGGGCCGGCTGCGGGCAAGGCGGTCACGGTCACCGGGCTGATCGGTTCGGAGAAGCGTGCGTTCTTCGAAAGTCCCGAGGTGAAGGCCGAGTTGGCGAAGCAGGGGCTGGAGGTGCGGGCGGATTCGACCGGTTCCTGGACGATGAGCGAGCAGGCGCAGAGCAGTTCGGGGCTGGATTTCGCGTTCCCGGCGAGTACGGCGCCGGCGCGGGAGATCCAGCGCAACTGGGGGCAGCAGGACTCTCCGCTGGTGCCGTTCTACTCGCCGCTGGTGGTGGTGGCGCACGCGCCGGTCGCGCAGATCCTCCGGGACAACAAGCTGGCCGCGCGGGACGACGCGTCGGGTGTGTGGACGTTCCGGATGGACGAGTACGTCAACGCCCTGAAGGCGAAGCGCAAGTGGCAGGACCTGGTGAACGCGCAGGGGCACGCCGAGCTGTCGGGCCCGATCTTCGTGACGACGACGGATCCGGAGAGTTCCTCCTCGGGTGCGCTGTACGTCGCGTTGCTGTCGTACGTGCTGAACGGCGACCTGGTGGTGTCGGACGACGCGGGGGTGGAGGCCGCGCGTCCGTGGCTGTACCAGGCGACGGCGTTGCAGGGCGGCCAGAAGAGCAGCAGTGACGAGCCGTTCCGGGACTTCCTGGCGGGCGTGGGCAATCCGCTGATCTTCGGCTACGAGTCGCAGGTCGCCGCGATGGCGGTGCAGGGGCAGCCGACCGGGGACATGGTGGTGATGTACCCGGACACGACGGCGTACTCGGACCACACGATCATCGCCCGCACCGAGAACGGGCGGAGGCTCGCGGACGTGCTGCAGAACGACGTGGCGCTGCGGGGCCTGGAGGTGAGGTTCGGCTTCCGTCCGCAGGCCGGTGGTGAGGCTTTCGCCGGTCAGGTGCGGGGCATCAGGCAGCCGGTGTTCGCGCAGGACCTGAACGCGGCGAAGGTGCGGCAGGCGACGGTGCCGTCGTTGGACAACCTGCTCAAGCTGACCAGGGCGGCGAAGGGGAGCGCGAAGTGAAGATCCGTTCGGGGCGTCGTGGTTGGGGCGCGGCGGTGGTGGCGGCGGTGTTGGCGGCGGCCACCGCGTGCACGTCCTCGGGTTCGGGTTCGGGTCCGGATCCGGGGCCGACGCCGGGGCCGACGGCGAGGGCGGGGGTGTTGCGCGTCCTGGCGGGCAGTGAGCTGCAGGATCTGCAGCCGGTGCTGGACGAGGCCCGGAAGGCGACCGGGGTGACGGTGCAGTTCGCGTGGACGGGGACGCTGGACGGCGCGGACGCGGTGTCCTCGGGCCGGGCGGACGGCCGGTACGACGCGGTGTGGTTCCCGTCCGACCAGTACCTGCGGTTGGATCCGGTGGGGCGGTCGAAGGTGTTGTCGGAGACTCCGGTGATGGTGTCCCCGGTGGCGGTCGGGGTGCGTTCCTCGGTGCTGGGTGATCTGGGGTGGGGGGACGGTTCGAAGGTCACCTGGGCGCAGATCGGCGAGGCCGCGGCGGCGGGGAGGCTGTCGTACGGGATGTCGGATCCGTCGCGTTCCAACTCGGGCTTCTCCGCCCTGACGGCGGTGGCGGCGGCGTTCTCGGGGGCGGGTGCGGCGTTGACCGACGCGGACGTGCAGAAGGCGACGCCGCAGTTGAAGCAGTTCTTCGCCGGTCAGAAGCTGACGTCGGGGTCGTCGGGGTGGCTGGCGCAGGCGTACGCGAAGGCGGAGCCCGGGAAGGTGGGGGCGCTGGTGAACTACGAGTCGGTGCTGCTGTCGTTGAACCGGACGTTGCCGCCCGGGCAGCAGCTGACGGTGGTGCGCCCGCAGGACGGGGTGGTGTCGGCGGACTATCCGCTGTCGCTGCTGTCGTCGGCGGCGCCCACCGAACGGGAGTCGTTCCAGCGGTTGACGTCGTACCTGCTGAGGCCGGAGGTGCAGCAGCGGATCTCGGAGTTGACGTTGCGCCGTCCGGTGGCGGCGGGTGTCTCGCCGGCGGCGGGGCTGCCGACGGACCGCCGGCGTGAGTTGCCGTTCCCGGGGACGCGGGCGGTGGCGGACGGGCTGTTGGCGTCGTACCAGAACGAGTTGCGGCGTCCGTCGCGGACGGTGTACGTGCTGGACACCTCGGGGTCGATGGAGGGTTCGCGGCTGGACGCGTTGAAGGCGGCGTTGAGCCGGCTGACCGGTACGGACGACACCCGGGGGGTGCGGCGGTTCCGGGACCGCGAGGAGGTGACGCTGCTGTCCTTCGCCTCGAAGGTGAAGTGGGCGAAGACGCACGCCGTGCCGGCGTCCGGCAGCCGGCCGGGTCCGGAGGCGGAGTTGGCGGCGATCAACGGGGACGTGCAGTCGTTGTCGGCTTCGGGCGGTACGGCGGTGTACGACTCGTTGGAGGAGGCGTACCGGGTGATCGAGCGGCAGCAGCGGGAGGCGAACGACGACCGGTTCACCTCGATCGTGCTGATGACGGACGGGGAGAGCAACGAAGGTGCCTCGGACGCCGACTTCAGGCGGTTCCATGACGCGCTGCCGGCGGCGGAGAAGTCGATCCCGGTGTTCCCGATCAAGTTCGGCGAGGCGGCGGTGGGCCAGTTGCAGGGGGTGGCGGATCTGAGCGGCGGGAAGCTGTTCGACGGCTCGGGGTCGCTGGACGGGGTGTTCGAGGAGATCCGTGGCTACCAGTGAGGGCGTGGGCCGGCTGGTCCTGCGGTACCTGGAGTCGACGCGGAACCTGGTCGGGTGTGCGGGTGGTGCGGTCGGTCTGGGCCTGCACTTCGCGGGGTTGGGCGGGGCGTGGTGGCCGGGGGTGGTGGCGGGGTTGTACGGGGTCGGCGCGCTGCTGACCCCGGCGCCGGTGCGGCCGTCCGCTCCGGAGTCCCCACCGGAGCCCTCGCCGGAGCCCGCCTCCCCGCCGCAGGCGGCGGAGCCGGAGCCGGCCTCTCCGCCGCGGGTACCGGAGCCCGTCTCCCCGCCGCGGGCGCCGGAGCCGGAGCCGGTGGTGCCCCGGCCGGAGCTGGAGGCGCTCGCCGACTACCTGGGCACGGTGCCGCTGCCCGCCTCCGCCGGGGTCGACGCCCTGCTGGCCGCGTTGCGCGGCGCGGGCCCCGGCCCGGTGGCGGACCGGATCGTCGGATACCGGCTGCCGGTCGCGGTGGACGGCTACCTGCGGGCGCGGACCTGGCTGCCGTGGGCGGGCCCGGACGCGCCGGATCCGGCGGCGCAGCTCGGCCGTGAGGTGCGCCGGCTCGCCGCCGAGCTCGGCTGACGGGGTGGTATCCGGTCGGGCCGGTTTCGACCGTCCCGACCGGATACCACCCCCTTTTCCCTCCGCGCGCGTCATGAACGAGTCGCCAAGATCTCACCTGTTGGACGCGTCGAGGGGCTATCCATTCCCCCGGCCCGCACGGCACACTTCTACGCGCGTCCCTCTACGCGCGTCACCGGTTTCCCGGACGCGCCACGGACCCCGTACGTCCCACACGTTGACGGTGCATCCACCATCGTCCCCACTCGGGAGAGTCATCCATGCCCCTGAACCGCCGTGACTTCGTCACCCGGTCCGCAGCCACCGCCGCCGGCGCCGCCCTGGCCGGCGGGGCCGTGGTCGCCGCCGCTCCCGCCGCCGCGGCCGCCGAGCCGGACGCGGCGGCGGCGAAGGGCAGCAAGCGCAAGCCGCGCCGCCAGGCCTTCACCGTCATGGGCACCACGGACCTGCACGGCCGGGTGCTGAACTGGGACTACTTCACCGACGCCGAGTACGTCGACAAGGCCCACAACGCGGTCGGTCTCGCCAAGATCTCCACCCTGGCCAACCAGGTGCGCGAGGAGAAGGGCTGGGACCGCTGCCTGCTGATCGACTCGGGTGACATCATCCAGGGCACCCAGCTGACCTACTACTACGCCCGCGTCGAGCCGATCGCCACCGACGGCGACAACGTGCCGGACCACCCGATGGCCGTGGCCATGAACCTGATGGGCTACGACGCCGCCGCGCTGGGCAACCACGAGTTCAACTACGGCATCCCGACCGTGAAGGCCTTCGAGGACCAGCTGGAGTTCCCGCTGCTGGGCGCCAACGCGCTGCACGCGAAGAACGAGAAGCCGGCCTTCGAGCCGTACGTGATCAAGGAGGTGTGGCTGGACGAGGACACCCCGCTGAAGGTCGGCATCCTCGGTCTGACCAACCCGGGCATCGCGATCTGGGACAAGGCCAACGTCAGCGGCAAGATGGTCTTCCCGGGCATCGTGGAGACCGCCGCCAAGTACGTACCCCGGATGAAGGCGGCGGGAGCGGACGTCATCGTCGTCTCCGCCCACTCCGGCATCGACGAGCCGACCACCTACGGGGACCAGCTGCCCTGGCCCGAGGACGCCTCCGGCGAGATGGCCGAGACCGTCCCGGACATCGACGCGGTGCTGGTGGGCCACACCCACAAGGAGGTCGCCCAGCGCCTCATCGTGAACAAGAAGACCGGCCGGACGGTCGTGCTCTCCGAGCCGCTGTGCTGGGGCCAGCGGCTGAGCTGCTTCGACTTCGAGGTCGAGTTCGCGGACGGCCACTGGAAGGTCGTCTCGGTCTCCTCCCGGGTGCTGAACTCCAACACCGTGCCGGAGAACCCGGAGATCTCCGACGCGATCCTCGGGCAGCACAAGAAGGTCGTCGCGTACGTCAACCAGAACATCGGCACCAGCAAGATCGAGCTGTCGATCGCCGAGGCCCGGTTCAAGGCCACCCCGATCATCGACCTGATCGGCAAGGTCCAGGCGGACGCCGTGAAGGCCGCGCTGGCGGGCGGGCAGTACGGCAACCTCCCGGTCCTGGCCCAGGCCGCCCCGTTCAACCGCACCGCGCTGATCCCGGCCGGCCAGGTCAAGCTGCGCGACGCCGCGGGCCTGTACATCTACGAGAACACCCTGGAGGCCCGCATCCTGACGGGTGCCCAGCTCAAGGACTACCTGGAGTTCTCGGCGAAGTACTACTACCAGCTCGCTCCGGGCGCCCCGGTCGACAAGGAGGCCATGACCGGCGCCGAGACCACGCCGGACTACAACTACGACTCGGTCTACGGCCTGAGCTACGACATCGACATCGCCCAGCCCAAGGGCCAGCGGATCGTCAACCTCAGCTACCAGGGCAAGCCGATCGACCCGGCCGCGCAGTTCGTGCTCGCCGTGAACAACTACCGCGCCAACGGCGGCGGCAACTTCCCGCACGTGGCCACCGCCAAGGTCGTCTGGTCGAACTCCGACGAGATCCGCAACACGATGATCGCCTGGGTCAAGGCCAAGGGCACCATCGACCCCGCCGACTTCTTCACCAACTCCTGGCGCCTGGTCCGCGCCGGACAGCCGGTGTTCTAGCCGCACCTGCCGCAGAGGCCGTCGGCGCCGGACGAGCAGTCCCGCGCCGGCGGCCTCTTCCTTGCTCTCCGGCCGGCGGCCTCTCCCGCTCCTCCGGTCGGCGGCCTCTTCCGCTCCTCCGGTCGGCGGCCGATTCCACTCCTCCGGTCGGTGGCCGATTCCGCCCCTCCGGCCGACCCGCTCACCGCGCGAGACGATCGGACATCCAGACGAGACTAGAGGATATTCATCCGCTCACTCGATCTTCCTATGGTTAGGGAAATCGAGCACGGCCCCGCGGGGGGCCGGCGGTGACCGGATGAGGAGAGTTGGATGCGCGCGATCGTGCAGACGAAGTTCGGCGGCCCCGAGGTTCTGAGGCTGACCGAGGTGGAGCGGCCGACGCCGTCGAGCGGCGAGGTCCTGGTGCGGGTGAAGGCCGCCGCCGTGAACCCGGTGGACGTGGCGGTGCGGGCCGGGCTGCTCCCGCTGCTGGGCGAGCCGCCGTTCACGGTGGGCTGGGACATCTCCGGGGTGGTCGAGGAGGTCGGCCCGGGGGCCCGCTACCGGGTGGGCGAGGAGGTCTACGGGATGCCGTTCTTCCCGCGCGCGGCCGGCGGCTACGCCGAGTACGTGACCTCGCCCTCCCGCCAGCTGGCCCGCAAGCCCGCCACCCTGGACCACGTCCAGGCCGCCGCGCTGCCGCTGGCCGTGCTCACCGCCTGGCAGGGCCTGGTGGACCTGGCCCGCGTCGGCGAGGGCCAGCGCGTGCTGATCCACCGGGCGGCGGGCGGCGTCGGCCACCTCGCCGTGCAGATCGCCAAGCTCCGCGGCGCGTACGTGATCGCGCTGGCCAGCGAGCCCAAGCACGCCTTCCTCAAGGAGCTCGGCGCCGACGAGCTGATCGACTACCGGACCACCGACTACACCCAGGCGGTCGAGGACGTCGACGTCGTCTTCGACTCCTCCTCCGAAGGCACCCGCGCCCTGGAGGTGCTCAAGCCGGGCGGCACCCTGGTCAGCATCATGGAGCACGGCAACCGGGAGCTCGCCGCCGCGATCGAGGCCGCCGGGCGGCGCTTCGCCGGCGTCTCCGTCGAGCCCGACTACGCCTCGCTCGAGACGATCGCCACCCTGGTCGACGAGGGCCTCATCCGCCCGCACGTCGCCGAGACCTTCCCGCTCGCCGAGGCCGGCCGGGCGCACGAGCTGGTCGGCTCCGGTACCGTCCAGGGCAAGGTCGTACTGACCGTTGACTGACGAGACCGCTGGGGGCGGGCGATGGACATCCTGACCGAGGCGCTGGGTTCGATGCGGACGGCGCACCCGGCGTCCGTCCGCACTGACGGCCGGGCGCCGTGGGCCCTGCGCCTGCCCCCGGTGGCCGGGGCCGGCTTCCACGTGGTGCTGTACGGCACCTGCTGGCTGGTCCCGGTGGGCCCGGTGGGCCCGGCGGCTTCGACGGACCCCGCGGGTTCGGCGGGCCCCACCGGTCCGGCGGCCGGCCGCGAGCCCGTCGCGCTCAGTCCGGGGGACGTGGTGTTCCTGCGGGACGGCCGCGGCCACGTCCTGGCCGACCACCCGGACACCCCGCCGGTGGACGCCAAGAGCTGCCGGGTCGACGGCAACTCGCCGATCGGCACCGTCTCCCTGGGCGGCGACGGCGCCCGCACCACCCTGCTGTGCGGCAACTACCACCTGGACCAGGGGCGCCCCCACCCCATGGTCCGGCAGCTGCCCGAACTGATCCACCTGCCGACCCGGCACGGACGCCACCCGGAACTGGCCGCCGCCGTCGAGCTGTTGGGCTCCGAGCTGGAGAACCCGCGGATCGGCTCGACCGGGATCGTCCCGGCACTGATCGACTCGCTGCTGCTCTACATCCTGCGGGCCTGGTTCGAGGACCAGCCCGCCGAGACCGCCGCCGGCTGGGCGGCCGCCCTGCGGGACGCGGCCGTGGCGCCCGCCCTGACGGCGATCCACGAGGCCCCGGCCACCCCGTGGACGGTGGAGTCCCTCGCGGACCGGGCGGGCCTGTCCCGGGCGGCGTTCGCCCGCCGGTTCACCTCGATGGTGGGCGAGCCGCCGATGGCGTACCTGACCCGGTGGCGGATGACCACCGCCGCCCGGCTGCTGCGCGAGTCGGAGGCGCCGCTGACGGCGGTGGCGGCGCAGACCGGGTACGGGTCCGAGTACGCGTTCGCCAAGGCCTTCAAGCGGGAGTTCGGCCGGGCCCCCGGCAACTACCGCCGGGAGGCCCGGGCCGCCTGACCCCTAGAACGGGAACGGCGCCTAGAACGGGAACGGCGCCCGCCCGTGCTGCACGGAGATCCACTTCACGGTGGTGAACGCGTCCACGGTGGACTCGCCGTTGAGCCGCCCGACGCCGGAGTTCTTCTCGCCCCCGAAGGGCACCCCCGGCTCGTCGGCAATGGTTCCGCCGTTGACGTGGATCATGCCGGTCTCGATCCGCTGGGCGACCCGCACCCCGCGCTCCAGGTCCGCGGTGTGCACCGCGCCGCTGAGCCCGAACGGCGTGTGGTTGGCCAGCCGGACGGCCTCGTCCTCGCCGTCGAAGGGCACCAGGAGCACGACCGGGCCGAAGAGTTCGCGCTGCAGGATGGGCGCGTCCGCCGGCAGGTCGGTGAGCACGGTCGGTGCCATCAGGCTGCCCGTGGTGGTGCCGCGCAGCAGCGCGGTGGCGCCGCCGGCGATCGCCTGGTCGATCTGGGCGGTGATCGCGTCGGCCTGGACGGAGTTGATCAGCGGTCCGATGTGGGTGGCCGGATCCTTGGGGTCGCCGACGGTCAGCGAGGCGGTCTTGGCGACGAACTTCTCGGTGAACTCGGCGAGCACCGAGCGGTCGACCAGCACCCGGTTGGCGGCCATGCAGACCTGGCCCTGGTGGACGAAGCGGCTGAACACGGCCGCGTCCACGGCGTAGTCGAGGTCGGCGTCGTCCAGGACGATCAGCGCGCTGTTGCCGCCGAGTTCCAGCACGGTCCGCTTGAAGTGGGCGGCGGCCACGGTGGCGACGTGCCGGCCGATCCCGTCGGATCCGGTGAAGGAGATCACTCTGGGAACCGGGTGTTCGATGAAACTGTCGCCGATCTCCGCGATGTCGGTGATCACGACGTTCAGCAGGCCGGGCGGCAGACCGGCGTCCTCGAAGATCCTGGCGATCAGGGAGCCGCCGACGACCGGGGTCTCCTGGTGCGGCTTGAGCACGACGCCGTTGCCGAGGGCGAGCGCCGGGGCGACGGCCTTGAGGGCCAGGAACAGCGGGAAGTTGAAGGGGCTGATCACGCCGACCACACCGACCGGCAGCCGGTAGAGCCGGTTCTCCTTGCCGGGGGCCGGCGAGGGCAGCAGCCGGCCCTCGGCGGCCACCGACAGGTGCAGGCACTCGCGCAACACGTCCTTCACCAGGGACAGTTCGAAGCCGGCCTTGAGCGCGGTGCCGCCGAGTTCGGCGGCGATCGCCCGGACGATCTCCGGCTCGCGCTCCTCCACCAGCCGCAGCGCGCGCTCGAACACCAGCCGGCGCTGGTACGGGTTGGTGGCGGCCCAGCCGCGCTGGGCGCGCTCGGCGGCCCGGTAGGCGCGGTCGACCTCGGCGACGGTGGCGACGGTGATGGTGGCCAGCTTGTCGCCGGTGTAGGGGTCGACGTCGACGATGTCCCAGGAGCCGCTGCCGCCGCACCATTCGCCGTCGATGTACTGCAGCGCCAACTCGGAGAAGTACGACATCTGATCCCTCTCGTGCCCGACCTGATGGGACCTCATCGTACTGACGTGTCAGAGCTCTTGGCGTACGGAGTGCAGAAGGTCGCGGGTCCTTCCGGGGCTGAGGCTCTCGGCCTGCAGGTCCTCCATCGCCCGGCGGTAGGAGGCGACTTCGGCGGGCTTGTCGACGTAGAGCGCGGTGGTGAACTGTTCGAGGTAGACCACGTCGGCGAGTTCGGCCTCGGCGAAGCCCAGCACGCTGAAGGCGCCGCTCTCGGCGGCGAGCCCGGCGGTGCCGAGCGGCAGCACCTGGAGCCGCACGTGGGGCAGTTCGGAGAGTTCGAGGAGCCGGTCGAGCTGTCCGCGCATCTGCTCGGGGCCGCCCCAGGGGCGGCGCAGCGCGGCTTCGTCCAGGACGGCGAGCAGCCGGGGCGGGCGTTCGGCGCTGAGCAGGTCCTGGCGCCTGAGCCGTACTTCGACCCGGCGTTCGATGTCCTCGGCGCGGAGGCCGTGGCAGCCGGCGGTGATCACGGCGCGGGCGTAGTCGGCGGTCTGGAGCAGCCCGTGGACGAACTGGACCTCGTAGCTGCGGATCTCGGCGGCGGCCTCCTCCAAGCCCAGGTAGTTCTGGAACCAGGCGGGCAGGACGTCGCCGTACTCGTGCCACCAGGATCCGGCGTTGGCGTCGCGGACGAGTGCGAGGACGGCGGCGCGTTCCTGTTCGCCCTCGACGCCGTAGAGGGTGAGGAGGTCGGCGACGTCGCGTTCCTTGAAGCCGACGCGGCCGAGTTCCATCCGGCTGATCTTCGACTCGGAGGCGCGGATCGAGTAGCCGGCCTCCTCGCGGGTGACGCCCCTGGCCTCGCGGAGCCTGCGCAACTGGTTGCCGAGCAGCAGTCGCCGTACGGTGGCGCCCCCGCCTGCCTGAGTCGTGCCCATCGAAGTCACCCTCCGCACTCGCGCAGCCCCCCGGCCATCGGCGGCAGTCTGCCACCTGGCACCGACGAACAACAGCCTGCGCCGGGGCGCTTTGCGGCGGTGGGGCCAAGCCTGGGAGAAAGCTGTGAGCGGGCCTGCGGCGGGTGGGCGAAAGTGCTGGTGGGAGCGCTGGTGGGAGCACGGGCGGGGGCGCAGGTGAGAGCCGGGTGAGAACACCCGGGGAACGGCCGGGAACGCGACCGCTTCGGCCCGGGAACACGACGGCAGCCGGCCGGGAACGCGACCGCTTCGGCCCGGGAACACGACGGCAGCCGGCCGGGAACGCGACGGCACGGGGGCGGGGAGGCGACCGCGCCGGGCGCGGACGCCACGGCTCCGGCCGGGAACGCGACGGCGCCCACCCTCCAACTGGTCGGGGAAGAGGGCGGGCGCCAGGAGACCGCGTTGGCCCGGCGACGCTGGCGGGGGCAGCGGGTTGAGCTCCCGGCGATGCGGCGCCGGGGGTTCGGGGGCCGGTCGGACCGTCCGTGCCGTCAGACCACCAGGGGGCGGTCCGTGGGCCGGATCGGGGCGGGAAGCGGGGTCTTGCCGCCCAGGTACTTGTCCACCGCGGCAGCGGCCGAGCGGCCCTCCGCGATGGCCCAGACGATCAGTGACTGGCCACGGCCGGCGTCTCCGCAGACGTACACGCCATCGACATTGGTGGCGAACCGGCCGTCGCGGGCAATGTTACCGCGCGCGTCGAGGTCGACGCCGAGCTGCTCCACCAGGCCGTTCGTGACGTCCGTGCCGGTGAAGCCCATGGCGAGGGTGACCAGCTGGGCCGGGACGGCGCGCTCGGTGCCCGGGACGGGTTCGAACCGGCCGTCCTTGAACTCGACCTCGACGAGGTGGAGTTCCTGGACGTTCCCGTCCTCGTCGCCGGTGAGGTGGGTGGTGCTGACGGAGTAGATCCGCTCGCCGCCCTCCTCGTGGGCGGAGGTGACCTTGTAGGTCATCGGCATGGTCGGCCACGGCTGGTGGCCGGGGCGGTCGTCGCCGGGGCGGGGCATGATCTCCAGCTGGGTCACCGACAGGGCTCCCTGGCGGTGGGCGGTGCCGACGCAGTCCGCGCCGGTGTCGCCGCCGCCGATCACCACGACGTGCTTGCCCTTGGCGCTGATCGGCGACTCGACGAGGTCGCCCTCCTGCACCTTGTTGGCCAGCGGCAGGTACTCCATGGCCTGGTGGACGCCCTTGAGCTCGCGCCCGGGCACCGGCAGGTCGCGGGCCGTGGTGGCGCCGGCGGCGACGACGACGGCGTCGAAGCGCTCGCGCAGCTGCTGGGCGGTGATGTCCTCGCCGACGTGGACGCCGGTGCGGAACCGGGTGCCCTCCGCCCGCATCTGCTCGATGCGGCGGTTGATGTGGCGCTTCTCCATCTTGAACTCGGGGATGCCGTAGCGCAGCAGGCCGCCGATGCGGTCGGCGCGCTCGTACACCACCACGGTGTGGCCGGCGCGGGTGAGCTGCTGGGCGGCGGCGAGGCCGGCCGGGCCGGAGCCGATGACGGCGACGGTCTTGCCGGAGAGCCGCTCCGGGATCTGCGGGGTGACCCCGCCGCGGTCCCAGGCCTTGTCGATGATGGTGACCTCGACGTTCTTGATGGTCACCGCGTCCTGGTTGATACCGAGCACGCAGGCCGACTCGCAGGGCGCCGGGCACAGCCGCCCGGTGAACTCCGGGAAGTTGTTGGTGGCGTGGAGGCGCTCGATGGCGCCGGTCCAGTCGTCCCGGTAGGCGAGGTCGTTCCACTCGGGGATGAGGTTCCCGAGCGGGCAGCCGTTGTGGCAGAACGGGATGCCGCAGTCCATGCAGCGGCCGGCCTGCTGGGTGATGATCGGCAGGAGGCTGCGCTCGACGTAGACCTCGTTCCAGTCCTTGATCCGGACGTCGACCGGGCGGCGCTCCGCCAGCTGCTTGGGCGTGGTCAGGAAGCCCTTGGGGTCAGCCATTAGCCGCCTCCATCATCTTCGCGGTGGTGTCGGCCTCGGAGAGGCCGGCGCGCTCAGCGGCGTCCTTGGCGGCGAGCACTGCCTTGTAGTCGGTCGGCATGATCTTGGAGAAGCGGGACACCCCGCCGCCCCAGTCGGCCAGGAGCTCGGCGGCGACGGTGGAGCCGGTCTCCTCGTAGTGCTGCTGCACGGTCTCGCGCAGCCATTCGCGGTCGGCGGCGGTGGGGGCCTCGATGCCCACCATGCCGTCGTTGACGTTGGCGGGGCGCAGGTCCAGGACGTACGCGATGCCGCCGGACATGCCGGCCGCGAGGTTGCGTCCGGTCTCGCCGAGGATGACGACCCGGCCGCCGGTCATGTACTCCAGGCCGTGGTCGCCGACGCCTTCGACGACCAGGGTGGCGCCGGAGTTGCGGACGGCGAAGCGCTCGCCGGCCTTGCCGCGCAGGTGGATCCGGCCGGAGGTGGCGCCGTAGCCGATGGTGTTGCCGGCGATCACGTGGTTCTGCGCGTCGTTGCCGATGGCCGCGGCCTCGCGGGCGGGGCGGACCACGACGACGCCGCCGGAGAGTCCCTTGCCGACGTAGTCGTTGGCGTCGCCCTCGAGCCGCAGGGTGACGCCGCGGGGCAGGAAGGCGCCGAAGGACTGGCCGGCGGAGCCGGTGAAGGTGACGTCGATGGTGCCCTCGGGCAGGCCCTCGCCGCGGTACCGCTTGGTCACCTCGTGGCCGAGCATGGTGCCGACGGTGCGGTTGACGTTGCGGATCGGCAGCTGGATGCGGACGGTCTCGCCGCGCTCCAGGGCGTCCTCGGCGAGCGCGATCAGCTGGTTGTCGAGCGCCTTGTCCAGGGCGTGGTCCTGGGTCGTGGTGCAGTGCCGGGGGGCGCCGTCCGGCAGTTCGGGCACGTGGAACAGCGGGGCCAGGTCGAGCCCGGCGGCCTTCCAGTGGTCGATGGCGGCCTGGGCGTTGATGTGCTCGGCGCGGCCGACGGCCTCCTCGATCGAGCGGAAGCCGAGGGAGGCGAGGATCTCGCGGACCTCCTCGGCGATGAACTCGAAGAAGTTGACGACGAATTCGGGCTTGCCGGAGAACCGCTCGCGCAGCACCGGGTTCTGGGTGGCGACGCCGACGGGGCAGGTGTCCAGGTGGCAGACGCGCATCATGATGCAGCCGGAGACGACCAGCGGTGCGGTGGCGAAGCCGAACTCCTCGGCGCCGAGCAGCGCGGCGATGACGACGTCGCGGCCGGTCTTCAGCTGGCCGTCGGTCTGGACGACGATGCGGTCGCGCAGCCCGTTCAGCAGCAGGGTCTGCTGGGTCTCGGCGAGGCCGAGCTCCCAGGGGCCGCCGGCGTGCTTGAGCGAGGTGAGCGGCGAGGCGCCGGTGCCGCCGTCGTGTCCGGAGACCAGGACGACGTCGGCGTGCGCCTTGGAGACGCCCGCGGCGACGGTGCCGACGCCGACCTCCGACACCAGCTTCACGTGGATGCGGGCGGCGGGGTTGGCGTTCTTGAGGTCATGGATCAGCTGCGCCAGGTCCTCGATCGAGTAGATGTCGTGGTGCGGCGGCGGCGAGATCAGTCCGACACCCGGGGTGGAGTGCCGGGTCCTGGCGACCCACGGGTAGACCTTGTGGCCGGGCAGCTGACCGCCCTCGCCGGGCTTGGCGCCCTGGGCCATCTTGATCTGGATGTCGTCGGCGTTGACGAGGTACTCGGAGGTGACGCCGAACCGGCCGGAGGCGACCTGCTTGATCGCCGAGCGGCGCTCGGGGTCGTAGAGGCGGTCCGGGTCCTCGCCGCCCTCGCCGGTGTTGGACTTGCCGCCGAGGCGGTTCATCGCGATGGCGAGGGTCTCGTGGGCCTCGCGGGAGATCGAGCCGTACGACATGGCGCCGGTGGAGAAGCGCTTGACGATCTCGGAGACCGGCTCGACCTCGTCGACCGGGATCGGCTCGCGGCCGAGGCCGTCGAGCTGGAACAGGCCGCGCAGCGTCATCAGGCGGGCGGACTGCTCGTTCACCCGGTCCGTGTACTGCTTGAAGATGTCGTAGCGGCGGTTGCGGGTGGAGTGCTGCAGCCGGAAGACGGTGTCCGGGTCGAACAGGTGCGGCTCGCCCTCGCGGCGCCACTGGTACTCGCCGCCGATGTCCAGCGCGCGGTGCGCGGCGGGGATGCCGGAGGCCGGGTAGGCCTTGGCGTGCCGGGCGGCGGTCTCCTTGGCGATCTCGTCGAGGCCGATGCCGCCGAGCTTGGTGGTGGTGCCGGCGAAGTAGGCGTCGACCAGTTCCCGGGAGAGGCCGATGGCCTCGAAGACCTGGGCGCCGCGGTAGGAGGCGACGGTGGAGATGCCCATCTTGGACATCACCTTGAGGACGCCCTTGCCGAGCGCCTTGATCAGGTTCCTGATCGCCTTCTCGGGTTCGACGCCCTGGATGAACACGCCCTGGGCGACGAGGTCCTCGACGGACTCCATCGCCAGGTAGGGGTTGACCGCGCCGGCGCCGTAGCCGATCAGCAGGGCGACGTGGTGCACCTCGCGGACGTCACCGGCCTCGACCAGCAGGGACACCTGGGTGCGCTGCTTGGTGCGGATGAGGTGGTGGTGGATGGCCGAGGTGAGCAGCAGGGAGGGGATCGGGGCGTGCTCGGCGTCGGAGTGCCGGTCGGAGAGCACGATGATCCGGGCGCCGTCGGCGATCGCGGCGTCGGCCTCGGCGGCGATCTCGGCCAGGCGCGCGGCCAGGCCCTCGCCGCCGGTGGCGACCTTGTAGAGGCCGGACAGCGTGACGGCCTTCAGGCCCGGCTGGTCGCCGTCGGCGTTGATGTGGACCAGCTTGGCGAGCTCGTCGTTGTCGATCACCGGGAAGGTGATGCCGACGGAGCGGCAGGACGCGGCCTCGGCGGCCAGCAGGTTGCCCTCGGGGCCGAGGTTGGACAGCAGCGAGGTGACGAGTTCCTCGCGGATGGCGTCCAGCGGCGGGTTGGTGACCTGGGCGAAGAGCTGCACGAAGTAGTCGAAGAGCAGGCGCGGCTTCTCGCTGAGCGCGGCGATCGGGGAGTCGGTGCCCATCGAGCCGAGCGCCTCGGCACCGGTGCGGGCCATCGGCGCCAGGATGACGCGCAGTTCCTCCTCGGTGTAGCCGAAGGTCTGCTGGCGGCGGGTGACGGAGGCGTGGGTGTGGGCGATGTGCTCGCGCTCGGGCAGCTTGGCGAGCTGGATCTGCCCGGCGGCGACCCACTCCGCGTAGGGGTGCTCGGCGGCGAGGGCGGACTTGATCTCGTCGTCCTCGACGATGCGGCCCTCGGCGGTGTCCACCAGGAACATCCGGCCGGGCTGCAGGCGGCCCTTCCGGGTGACCTTCTCCTGCTCGATGTCGAGGACGCCGACCTCGGAGGAGAGGACGACCAGGCCGTCCTCGGTGATCCAGTACCGGGCGGGGCGCAGGCCGTTGCGGTCGAGCACGGCGCCGATCTGGGTGCCGTCGGTGAAGGTGACGCAGGCCGGGCCGTCCCAGGGCTCCATCAGGTTGGAGTGGTACTGGTAGAAGGCGCGGCGGGCCGGCTCCATGGTGGCGTGGTTCTCCCACGCCTCCGGGATCATCATCAGCACGGAGTGCGGCAGCGAGCGGCCGCCGAGGTGGAGCAGCTCCAGGACCTCGTCGAAGGAGGCGGAGTCGGAGTGGTCGGGGGTGCAGATCGGGAAGATCCGCTCCAGGCCCTGCCCGTTGCCGTTGGCCGGGATGAGGTCGGTGGCGAGCTGGGACTCGCGGGCGCTCATCCAGTTGCGGTTGCCCTTGACCGTGTTGATCTCGCCGTTGTGCGCGACGAAGCGGTACGGGTGGGCGAGCGGCCAGCTCGGGAAGGTGTTGGTGGAGAAGCGCGAGTGCACCAGGCCGATCGCGGACGCGTAGCTGCGGTCCGACAGGTCGGGGAAGAAGGGCTCCAGCTGGCCGGTGGTCAGCATGCCCTTGTAGACGATGGTGCGGGCGGACAGCGAGGGGAAGTAGACGCCGGCCTCGCGCTCGGCGCGCTTGCGGACCACGAAGGCGACGCGGTCCAGCTCGATGCCGGTGCGGTCGCGGTGGGACAGGAAGAGCTGGCGGAAGCGCGGCATCACGCTGCGCGCGGTGGCGCCGAGCAGGTCGGGGGTGACCGGGACGTCGCGCCAGCCGAGGACGGTGAGGTCCTCCTCGGCGGCGATGGCCTCGATCCGGGCGACGGCGGCGGCGTCGGCCGCGTCCTCGTCGGGCAGGAAGGCGATGCCGACGGCGTAGGCGCCGGCCGCCGGGAGTTCGAAGGTGACCTTGCCGCGCAGGAAGGCGTCGGGGATCTGGGTGAGGATGCCCGCGCCGTCGCCGGAGTCCGCCTCGGCGCCGGTGGCGCCGCGGTGCTCCAGGTTGCGCAGGACGTTCAGCGCCTGCTCGACGATGGTGTGGTCGGCGATGCCGGTCAGCGTGGCGACGAAACCGACGCCACAGGCGTCGTGCTCGTTCCGCGGGTCGTACAGGCCCTGAGCAGCAGGTCGCGCATCCGGCACGAGCGCGTAGGGCGGGCGGGGGCCGCCGGCCTGAGGCTCGTTGGCGGAGTGCATGGATGCAGACAGCATCGGCTCTCCCGTCGTCGTCTTTCGGCAAGTTGGTGCAAGTAGGGACGACGTTGGCCCTGATGCGGTGGTGCGGTGGGGGTCCTGCGATGGTGCGGTGGTGCAAGTTACATGATGCCCAGGATCCCGAGAAGCGGAATATCCCGTCCACATGGCGGACGGGCGCGCAGGTCAGGCGGGGTGGAAGGGGGGACGTGCCACGGCGCACGTCCCGACGATTGTGCCCAACCGTCCGCGGCCCGAAACAGGGGCGAAACCGGATCGCCACACAAGCCGATCATGGGCGCCTGCGAATCCATTCCGCAGCCCCGGTCGGTGGATGCGAATCCGCGGCCGTCGGGGCTCGGATGATGAGACTATGCCGGGCACCGCGGGACGCCCATGTGTGAAACGTCACGCGTTGCCCGGCATAATCATGCAGGGTTTCGGGTCATCCCACATGCCCGCCGATCAGCCAGCCGAGCAGGTACGTGACCCCGGCGGCGGCGCCGCCGAGGACCAGCTGTCGCACTCCGCTGAACCACCAGCTGCGCGCGGTGACCCGGGCCACCACCGCGCCGCAGGCGAACAGGCCGACCGCGGCGAGCAGCAGCGCGGGCAGCAGCGTGGTCGCGCCGAGCAGGTAGGGCAGCAGCGGCAGCAGCGCGCCGAGCGCGAAGCACAGGAACGACGAGCCCGCCGCGACCAGCGGCGAGGGCAGGTCGTTGGGGTCGACGCCCAGTTCCTCGCGGGCGTGGATCTCCAGCGCCAGTTCCGGGTCGCGGGACAGCTGCCGGGCCACCTCATGGGCGAGGTCCGGGTCGACCCCGCGGGAGACGTACAGCTGCGCCAGCTCGGCCAGCTCGCCGTGCGGGTTGCGGCTCAGCTCCAGCCGCTCGGCCTCGATCTCGGCCTGCACCAGCTCCCGCTGCGAGGCCACCGAGGTGTACTCCCCCGCCGCCATCGAGCAGGCACCGGCCGCCAGGCCGGCGAGTCCGGTGAGGATCACCGTGCCGTTGGACGCCGCACCGCCGACCACTCCGGTCATCAGGGCGAAGTTGGACACCAGGCCGTCCACGGCACCGAACACCGCGGGCCGCAGCCAGCCGCCGTTGACGTCCCGGTGGTGGTCCGCCGCGGGTATCCGCGGGTGCTGGGCCGGTTCGGCTTCCAGGGTGGTCGTACTCACGGTTCTTCCCCTCCGTCTTCGTTCGTCGCCTCGACCGTAGCCCGCGTGACCTGGGCATTTCCAGCAAAGTAAGGCTGTCCGAACAGCACTGAGGCCACCCTTCGCAAGGGTGGCCTCAGTCGGGTGAAGTCCCTGGTCAGATCGGGTTCTCGGCGTCCTCGCGGCCCTTGCCGGCCTGCTCGGCGACGGCGGTGGCCGGTTCGGCCGAGGTCTTTTCGTCCAGGGGCTGAGACGGTTCCGGGCCGGCCGCCCGGCGCTCGGCCTGCGTCCCGCCGGCGCCGTCCGCCGTGGCGGCGGCCCGGTTCCCGGCCTTGCCGCCGTTCTTGCCGTCGGCCCCGCCCGCCGCCTCGGCCACCGGCTCGTCAGCCGCTTCGTCCGCCGAGCCGGGCACCGGCTCGTGCGCCGCCGGGTCGATGCTCGCCGGGTCCTCGCGGCCGGGCCGCTTCCTGCCGACGATCACGAAGTACGCCACGGCCCCGATGAACACCACGATCGAGGTCCAGTCGTTCAGCCGCAGGCCGAAGTAGACGTGCGCCTCGTCGATCCGCAGCCACTCGGTCCAGAACCGGCCCACCGTGTACGCGGCCACGTACAGCGCGAAGGCCCGGCCGTGGCCCAGCTTGAACCGGCGGTCCGCCCAGATCACCAGCAGCGCGACGGCCACGTCCCAGATCGACTCGTACAGGAAGGTGGGGTGGAAGACGCCGTTGACGACCGTGCCGTCGGGCAGCGTCTTGTGGATCTCCAGGCCCCACGGCAGCGTGGTCGCCCGCCCGTACAGCTCCTGGTTGAAGTAGTTGCCCCAGCGGCCCAGCGCCTGCGCCAGCGCGATGCCGGGCGCGATGGCGTCCGCGTACGCGGGCAGCGGCACGCCCCGGCGGCGGCAGCCGATCCAGGCGCCCACCGCGCCCAGCGCGACCGCGCCCCAGATCCCGAGGCCGCCCTCCCAGATCTTGAAGGCGTTCCAGGGGTTCTTCCCCTCGGCGAAGTACAGCTGGTGGTCGGTGATCACGTGGTACAGCCGGCCGCCGACCAGGCCGAACGGCACGGCCCAGACGGCGATGTCCCCGACGGTGTGCTTGGCACCGCCCCGGGCGACCCAGCGCTTGCTGCCGAGCCAGACGGCGACGACGACACCGAGGATGATGCAGAAGGCGTAGGCGCGCAGCGGGATCGGTCCGAGGTGGAGGACGCCCCGCGACGGGCTGGGAATGTAGGCGATATCCATGGCGGTTCCGACGCTACAGGGTCCGACGCCCCGGTCGGACACCCCTGGGGTCACAGAAGCCGAACAACGGGCCCTGCGCTCGCGCCCCCGCCCCTTCCGGACGGGGCGGGGGCGGGGGCGGCGCGGGTGCTCAGCCGGCGGCGGGCGACGGGTTGTTGGCCTCCGAGGCGGTGCTGGTCGGGGCCGGGGACTGGCCGTGGGAGCCGGCCGTGCCCAGTTGCTTGCCCTGGTTCGCGGCGTCCACCCACTTCACCAGGTTCGCCGGGGTGATCTCCTCGTCGCCGTTCTTCGGGTAGACCGACTGGCCGTTGAGCAGCACGGTCGGGGTGGACTTGTAGCTGGACTTGTCGAAGTCCTGCTGCACCGCGGACACCCAGCCGCCGTACTTGTTGTCGTTGACGCAGGCCTGGAAGGCCGGGGTGTCCAGTCCGTCGACCTGCTTCGCGAGGTTGAGCAGGACGGCCTTGTCGCCGAAGGCGTCGTTGGTCTCGTCCGGCTGGTTGCGGTACAGCACGTCGTGGAAGTCGCGGAAGTGTCCGGCGTCCTGGGCGCAGGCGAGCGCGTTGGCGCCGGTCTTGGAGCCCTTGCCGGGCACCGCCCGGTCGATGAACGAGACGACGTGGACGTGGGCGGTGACCTTCCCGGTGTCCTCCAGCTGGTCGATGGTGGAGGAGAACTCGCGCTCGAAGATCCCGCAGGCGGGGCAGCGCGGGTCCTCGTACACCGTCAGGACGGAGGGCGCGTTGCTCGCGCCGACCGGGATGACCAGGTTCTTGTCGCCGATGGTCCCGGCCGGGGCGGCGGTCGGGGTCTCCGGCTTGGAGCGCTGGTCCTGCACCACGATGCCGGCGATCACGGCGGCGGCGATCACCGCGAGCACGGCACCGCCCGCGATCAGCTTCTTCCTGCGCTTGGAGGTGGCCTCCTCGGCCGCCCGCTGCGCCAGCATCCGCTCGCGGGCGGTGCGCTTGCCTTCTCGGTTCTTCTCGCTCATTGCCTTGACATCCACGGTCGGGGAGCCTTCGTCGGGTGCGGGAGTGGGGGGCTGGAGTGGGGGGGGCGGGTCGGAGCAGGGGGCGGGTCGGGGCAGGGGGCGGGCCGGGCGGTCAGCCGGCCAGCCAGCCGTCGGCCGAGAGCCGGGTGCGCGGCCGCCAGAGCAGCCAGCCGGCCAGCAGCAGGAACCCGGTGTCGCGCAGGATCTCCTGGAGGTACTCGGTCTGCGAGGCGTCGACGTGCCCGCCGCCGCCGAAGCAGCCGCAGTCGATCGAGATGCCGCGCGCCCAGGCCGAGGCGATCCCGGCGATGAAGGTGAGCAGCAGCAGCGCGGAGACCCCGGCGACGAGGCGGACGCCGAGTCCGACCACCAGCAGCACGGCGAGCGCCAGCTCCAGGAACGGCAGGCCGTAGCCGATCGGCTTGACCAGGCCCTCGGGCAGGATCTCGTAGGCGCGGACGGCCTGGGCCGCCTCCGCCGGGTCGGCGATCTTGGCCAGTCCGGCCCAGCCCCAGACCACCGCGAGGCCGAGCCGGACGGCGAGGCCGAACCACTCGCTCCAGGCGGGCACCGGCCGCCGAGCCGTCGGTGCGGGCGCCGGGTCGCCGGACTGCGCTGCCGGGCCGGCCATCAGGGAACCCCCCTCGGGATACTCGTTCACTTCCTGACGAACCGTAGGGGAGGGAGGGGGGTTCCTCCGCTTTCGCGAATTAAGCCTCATGGGTGACGCAACACGGTGTTCCGTCCGATTCGGGAGAACACCCGTGCGTCAGTGGCAGCCCGGCATCCGCCCCGGGTCGAACGGCTCGGGGCGCCCCTCGTGCGGTGTCCGGGCGGCCCGCTCGGCCGCGTCCCACCGCGCTGCCTCCGCGCAGGCGACCGCCTCCCGTTCCGCCCGCTCGGCGCCGCGCTTGGCCAGCGCCTGCCCGACCTCGGTGTGCGCGCCGACGGCGGCGCCCAGAGCCAGCGCGGCGGCCGCCGCCCGCAGCAACACGGCCCGATGAAGACCAGCCACCGACTCACCCCTTCGCCCGCTCGGCACCCCGTGCACGTCGTTCATGCACTCGTCCCTCCACTCAACGCCGGTCAACCCCGGCTGGTGCGTGTCGCCGCCGCTGTTCACTCGTTCGGGGCTGCTGCAGGCTGACGGCCGGTCATCCGGGCACGAAAAAAGGTGGCGGTCCGCCACCCCGAGAGGGTGGCGGACCGTCACCTCGTCCACGTGCCGGCGCCAGGGCGCCGGGCAGCCGGCGCCGGGCGCCAGGCGTCAGCGCCTGCGCACGCCCGCGGCCAGTTCGCCCGCCAGCGCGCGCACCGCGTCCAGGGCCGCGGCCTCGTCGTCGCCCGCGTCCAGGATCCGCTTCACGAAGGCCGACCCGACGATCACGCCGTCCGCGAACCGGGCGACCTCGGCCGCCTGCGCGGCGTCGGACACGCCGAGGCCGACGCAGACCGGCAGGTCGGTGGTGGCCCGGGTGCGGGCGACCAGGTCCTCGGCCAGCGAGCCGACCGCCGAGCGGGTGCCGGTCACGCCCATCACGGCGGCCGCGTAGACGAAGCCGCTGCCCGCCGCGGTGACCTCGGCGAGCCGGGCGTCCTTGCTGCTGGGGGCGACCACGAACACGGTGTCCAGCCCGTGCGCGTCCGCCGCCTTGCGCCACTCCTCGGACTCCTCCACCGGCAGGTCCGGCAGGATGCAGCCCGCCCCGCCCGCCGCGGCCAGGTCGGCCGCGAAGCGCGCCGCGCCGTAGCGGTCGACCGGGTTCCAGTACGTCATGACCAGCACCGCCGTGCCGGGGTGCGCCGCGGCGACCTCCTGGACGGTGCGCAGCACGTCCTTGATCCGCACACCGCCGCGCAGCGCGATGTCGTCGGCGGTCTGGATGACCGCGCCGTCCAGGACCGGGTCGGAGTGCGGCAGGCCGATCTCGACGACGTCGCAGCCGCCCTCGATCAGCGCCTTGACGGCCCGGATGCCGCCGTCGACGGTCGGGAAGCCGGCCGGCAGGTAGCCGATCAGCGCGGCGCGGCCCTCGGCCCTGGCGGCCGCCAGGCTGCCACTGAGCTTGCCGGCGCCGGGCTTGGCGGCGTTGAGGTTCGAAGCCATGGTCACTTACCCCCGTCGGCCGCGTCGCCGGCCGGCTCGTCGTACAGCCCGAAGTACTGGGCCGCGGTGTGCATGTCCTTGTCGCCGCGCCCGGAGAGGGAGACCAGGATGGTGGCCTCCGGCCCGAGCTCGCGGCCCAGCTCCAGGGCGCCGGCGAGCGCGTGGGCGCTCTCGATGGCCGGAATGATGCCCTCGGTGCGGGACAGCAGCCGCAGGGCCTGCATCGCGGCGTCGTCGGTGACGGGGCGGTACTCGGCCCGGCCGGTGTCCTTCAGCCAGGCGTGCTCCGGGCCGACGCCCGGGTAGTCGAGGCCGGCCGAGATGGAGTGCGACTCGATGGTCTGGCCGTCCTCGTCCTGGAGGACGTAGGTGCGGGAGCCGTGCAGCACGCCCGGGTCGCCCTTGGTGAGGGTGGCCGCGTGCTTGGGGGTGTCGGCGCCCTCGCCGGCCGCCTCGCAGCCGATCAGCCGCACGCCGGCGTCCGGGATGAACTCGTGGAAGATGCCCATCGCGTTGGAGCCGCCGCCGACGCAGGCGACGACGGCGTCGGGCAGCCGCCCGGTGCGGTCCAGCACCTGCTGCCGGGCCTCGGCGCCGATGACCCGGTGGAAGTCGCGGACCATCATCGGGAAGGGGTGCGGCCCGGCGACGGTGCCGAACAGGTAGTGGGTGGAGTCGACGTTGGCGACCCAGTCGCGGAAGGCCTCGTTGATGGCGTCCTTGAGGGTGCGGCTGCCGGACTTGACGGCCACCACCTCGGCGCCGAGCATCCGCATCCGGGCGACGTTGAGCGCCTGGCGCTCGGTGTCGACCTCGCCCATGTAGATGGTGCAGTCGAAGCCGAACAGCGCGCAGGCGGTGGCGGTGGCCACCCCGTGCTGACCCGCGCCGGTCTCGGCGATGATCCGGGTCTTGCCCATGCGCTTGGTGAGCAGCGCCTGGCCCAGCACGTTGTTGATCTTGTGCGAGCCGGTGTGGTTCAGGTCCTCGCGCTTGAGCAGGACGCGGGCGCCGCCCGCCTCGGCGGAGAAGCGGTGCACGTCGGTCAGCGGGCTGGGACGGCCGGTGTAGTCCTTCAGCAGCGCGTCGAGTTCGGCGGTGAAGGCCGGGTCGGCCTTGGCCTTCTCGTACTCCTCGGCGACCTGCTCGACCGCGGCGACCAGCGCCTCGGGGATGAAGCGGCCGCCGTACGCGCCGAAGTAGCCGCGTGCGTCCGGCACCTGGGCGCCGGGCAGGTAGTCCTTCTCGGACATGGTGGATTCCCTCGGGGAGATGTGGATGACGGTGACGTCCGATCGGCTGGGTTCAGCCGAGCGCCACGCGCCATCGCCGCCCCGGCACCTGCCCCGGCTCGCAGCCGATCACGTACCGCACCCGACGCCCCAGCACCCGGCGTGCGGGCGCGCGGCAGCCGCGCGGGCGGCAGCCGGGGGCGAGTCGGGTGGAGATCTTCATCGGGCCGCGATCAGTCCTTGTGCCGGACGGCCGGGTGGGTCCCGGCCGCGACCAGGTCGGCCACGGCGGCCCGCGGGTCCTTGCCGGTCACCAGGGACTCCCCGACCAGGACGGCGTCGGCGCCCAGGTTGGCGTAGTTGATCACGTCGAGCGGGCCGCGCACGCCGGACTCCGCCACCCGCACGATGCCGTCCGGGATGGCGTGCACGACGTTCTCGAAGGTCCTGCGGTCCACCTCGAGGGTCTTGAGGTTGCGGGCGTTGACGCCGATGATCCGTGCGCCGGCGTCCACCGCGCGCTTGATCTCCTCCTCGTCGTGCGCCTCCACCAGCGGCGTGAGGCCGATCGACTCGGCGCGCTCGATCAGCGACACCAGGGCCGACTGGTCGAGGGCGGCGACGATCAGCAGGGCGAGGTCGGCGCCGTGCGCGCGGGCCTCCCACAGCTGGTACGCGGTGACGATGAAGTCCTTGCGCAGCACCGGGGTGTCCACGGCGGCGCGCACGGCGTCCAGGTCGGCCAGCGACCCGCCGAAGCGGCGCTGTTCGGTCAGCACGCTGATCGCGGCGGCGCCACCGGCCGCGTAGTCGCGTGCCAGGGCGGCCGGATCGGCGATCGCGGCCAGCGCGCCCTTCGACGGGCTGGAGCGCTTGACCTCGCAGATCACCCGCACCCCGTCGCCCTTGAGGGCGGCGACGCCGTCCTTGGCCTCCGGGGCCTTGGCCGCGAGCTCCTTCAGCTCGTCCAGGGAGACCCGGGTCTGCCGCTCGGCGAGGTCCTCGCGGACCCCTTCGATGATCGAGTCGAGCACACTCACTCAGGAGCCCCCATCGTTTCTGCCAGTTCGCTCGTCCGAGCCGGAAGACGGGCTCGGGCCCGTCCGCTCTTCGATGGTATCGGCACCCGATGGGACGCGGCGCATCCGCCCGGGCCGCGTCTCGCGGACCGGGACCGCCCGTCCGGCCGCTGACCAGCGCGGCTCCCTCCGGAGCTCGCGGCCGGGGCGGCGCTGCCCGCCGAGGCTGTGCGCCTTGGTTCGGAAGGGCCGGGCGGCCCCGCGCGGAACGGCTGCGGAGCGCTCAGAACGGCTGCGGCGCCAGCCCCGCGCCGACCGGGAGGTTGCGCACCACCGCGAACACCAGCACCAGCAGCAGGATCAGCGCCCACCGCCGCGCCCCGACGGAGACCCGCGGCGACGCTCCGCCGGTCAGCGCGGCCCAGCCCCAGCGCAACCAGAGCACCGCCAGGACGCCGAACAGCAGCACCGCGACGGCGTTGTCATGCAGGGCACCGGTGAGGTCGCCGCGGGTCAGCGCGTGGACGCAGCGCAGGCCCCCGCAGCCGGGGCACCACCAGCCGGTGGCCGTCAGGAAGGGGCAGTCGGGGTAGTGCCCGGGGGCGTTCGGGTCCACCACGGCGACGTACGCGGTGGGGAGGGCCGCCGCCGCCAGCGCGGCCAGCGGCGGGCCCAGCCGGCGCAGCACGGGCGGCGGGGCGGAGGCGGTGGGGGCGGCGTTCACGCCCCGATTGTGCCCGCGCCGGGCCCGGACAGAACGAAACGGCGGGCGTGGCGCGCCCGCCGTTCGGTTGTGCGAAAAGGGTCCGGCCGCCGAGGGGCCCGCGAGGGGCGGTACCCCGTCGTCAGGCAGCGGCGGCCTCGCGGCCCGTCGTCAGGCGGCGACGACCTCGCGGCCCTCGAGGGCCGCCTTGCGGGCCTCGACCTGCTCCTCGACCGAGGTGTACACGTTGGTGCTCGCCTGCTTGCCCATGCCCGCCATCGACATGGCCTTGCCGACGATGCCGCCGACCAGGACGACCGCCAGACCGGCGCAGACCAGCAGCGGCGACGGCAGGATCATCGCGACGCCCGCGATGCCGAAGCCGACGAAGGAGATGACGACGCCGGTCCAAGCGGCGGGGGTGTGGCCGTGTGCAGCTGCTGACATCGATGGTGCTCCTAGGCTCTCGGGGCCCGGCCGGGCCTGCGGGGCCGCCGGCGGGTTGACGGCATCCATTGTGCCGGGCCACACACGGGCGGCCCAAAGCGGGTGGCGGGTCTATCGCGTCACATGCGCGCAGGCGGGGCGGCCTCGGGGCGGCGGGTGGGGGTTCCCGGGGTTCCGGCGTTCCGGGGTTCCGGGGTTCCCGGGGTTCCGAAGGTTTCCCGGGGTTCCGAAGGTTTCCCGGGGTTCCGAAGGTTTCCCGGGGTTGCCGGGGTTCCAGGGGCCTCCCGGGGTCCCCGCCTATCCGGCGGTGGGATCCTCACCGCGGTCCAGCGCCTTCCACAGGTCGCCGGGGGTGTCGGTCCTCGCCGGGGCCTTGCGGGTGGGCGCCTCGTAACGGCTGCCCATGGCCGGCCAGCGACGGCCGTGGCGCAGGGTGATCAGCCCGGCCAGGGCCAGCAGCAGCCCGCCGGCCAGGGCGACCCAGGGCCAGGCGGTGTGCGAGACCTCGGTGGCCGCCGAGCCGGCCAGCGCCAGCCTGCCGGAGGCGGCGGAGTCCAGCGCCGCGGTGTCCGAGGCCCCGGCCACCGAGGCGGCGGCCGCGCCCAGCCCGGCCAGCAGGGTCAGCGCGCCGACCACCAGCCGGCCGACGCCGCGCACCGCGAACACCGCGACGGCCGCCGCCAGGCCCACCAGGGCCAGGCCGCCGGGCAGTTCCGAGATCCTGCCGCCGGTGACGGACACGTCCAGGGTGCCGGCCCGTCCCTCGGCCCAGATCCGTCCGGCCGCGGTCAGCACCAGCACGGCGCTCAGCACGGTCAGCAGCAGCATCACGCCGAGCGTGCGGCGGCCGGAGGCGGCGGGGGCGGGGGTGTGGTCTGCAGCGGTCACCCGTCCACTATCCCCCGGCCCGCACCCGGGTCCGTACCCGGGGTGGGGAACCCGTCCGTCCGCAGCACCGCCGTCCGGCCGTCGAGCGGCAAGAACAGGTCGTTGCCGAACGGCACCCGCTCGGCCTCCCGGTACACCCCGCCCGGATCCGGGGCGGTGTGCACCGTGCACACGGCCGCCGCGGGGTCGACCACCACGTACGACGGCACGCCGCTCTCCGCGCAGGCCCGCGCCCAGGCGTGGTCCCGGCCCGGGTGCGCCACCTCCAGCACCGCCTCGACGGCGGCCGCGCCGTACCGCCCGCGGGCGCCGCGGCCCGCCCCGGCGCGCAGCACCGCGAGGTCCGGGGCGATCGGGCCGGGCGCGGCCGGGCAGTCCACCGCCACGCCGGACAGCAGCCGGCCGGCGCCGGACAGCTGCTCGCCCAGCTGCACGGCGGCGTCGAACACGACCGCCCAGCGCAGCTCGTCGTAGGGAACCTCGGGCATCCCGGCCGCCTCCTCGTGCCTCAGGGCAGTTCCGGCCGGTGCGGTCCGGTCACGCGCTCCCGGCCAGGACCGGTTCCGGTCCGGCCGTCCCGGCCCGGACGGCTCCGGTCAGGACGGTTCCGGTCAGGACAGTTCCGGCTTCCGCAGCGTATTGGCGGTGGCGACGGCCCGCAGCACGGCGGCCGCCTTGTTGCGGCACTCGGTGTCCTCGCCGTGCGGGTCGGAGTCGGCGACGACGCCCGCGCCCGCCTGCACGTACGCGGTGCCGTCGCGCAGCACCGCGGTGCGGATCGCGATGGCGGTGTCCGAGTCCCCGGCGAAGTCCAGGTAGCCGACGCAGCCGCCGTACAGACCGCGCCGGGTGGGCTCCAGCTCCTCGATGATCCGCATCGCCCGGGGCTTGGGGGCGCCGGAGAGGGTGCCGGCCGGGAAGCAGGCCGTCAGCACGTCGAAGGCGGTCCGCCCGGGGGCGACCCTGCCGGTGACGGTCGAGACGATGTGCATGACGTGGCTGTACCGCTCGATGTGCATGAAGTCGACCACCTCGACGCTGCCCGGCTCGCACACCCGCCCGAGGTCGTTGCGGCCGAGGTCGACCAGCATCAGGTGCTCGGCCCGCTCCTTCGGGTCGGCGAGCAGCTCGGCGGCCAGCGCCGCGTCCTCCTGCGGGGTGGCGCCGCGGTGCCGGGTGCCGGCGATCGGGTGCAGCATCGCCTCGCCGTCGGTCACCTTCACCAGCGCCTCCGGGCTGGAGCCGACCACGTCGAAGCCGCCCTCGGCGCCGCCGTCCGGGCCGGGGAAGCGGAACAGGTACATGTACGGGCTGGGGTTCGTGGTGCGCAGCACCCGGTAGACGTCCAGCGCGGAGGCCGGGCAGGGCGCCTCGAAGCGCTGCGAGGGCACGACCTGGAAGGCCTCGCCGGCGCGGATCCGCTCCTTGATCTCCTCCACCGCGGCCCGGTACGGCTCGCCGCCGAACGGCGAGCGCACCTCGCCGGGGCCGGACGGGGTGAAGGTGGCCAGGCCCGGGTCGACCGGCTTGAGCAGGTCGGCCTCCATCGCGTCCAGCCGGGCGACGGCGTCCGCGTAGGCCTCGTCCACCCCGCTGGCCAGGTCGTTGTGGTTGACGGCGTTGGCGATCAGCAGCACCGTGCCGTCGACGTGGTCCAGCACGGCGAGGTCGGTGGCCAGCAGCATGGTCAGCTCGGGCAGCCGCAGGTCGTCGGGGTTGAGGTCGGGCAGCTTCTCCAGCCGGCGGACGATGTCGTAGCCGAGGTAGCCCACCAGGCCGCCGGTCAGCGGCGGCAGGCCGTCGTCGGCGTGCCGCGGGGTGTGCAGGGCCGCCAGGGCGGCGCGCAGCACCTCCAGCGGGTCGCCGGTGGTCGGGATGCCGACCGGCGGGGTGCCGAGCCAGCGGGCGCCGCCGTCCGCGTCGGCGGTCAGCGCGGCGGCGCTGCGCACGCCGACGAAGGAGTAGCGCGACCAGCTGCGGCCCTGTTCGGCGGACTCCAGCAGGAAGGTGCCGGGCCGCTCCTCGGCGAGGCTGCGGTAGAGGCCGATCGGGGTGATGCCGTCCGCGAGGAGCCTGCGGGTGACCGGGATCACCCGGGTGTCGACGGCGAGCTTGCGGAAGGCTTCGAGGTCCATGCGGGGCGGCACCTTCTGGAGTTGTGGACGGGGGGTGGGGGCGCCGGGCGGCGGAGAGCTGTCGGCGGGCGGCGGTCAGGCGAGCGGGAGCACGTCGGCGTCGAAGCAGGTGCGGTCGCCGGTGTGGCAGGCCGCGCCGGTCTGGTCGACCTTGACCAGCAGGGTGTCGCCGTCGCAGTCCAGCGCCACCGACTTGACCGCCTGCACGTGGCCGGAGGTGTCGCCCTTCACCCAGTACTCGCGGCGGCTGCGGCTCCAGTACGTGCAGCGGCCGGTGGTGAGGGTGCGGTGCAGCGCCTCGTCGTCCATCCAGCCGAGCATCAGCACCTCACCGGTGTCGTACTGCTGCGCGATGGCCGGGAGCAGGCCGTCCTCGGTGCGCTTGAGGCGGGCGGCGATCGCCGGGTCGAGGGCGGTGGTGCCGGGGGCGGCGGGTGTGGTGGACATGGGGCCATTGTGTCAGCCCGGCCCCGGCGGCCGGTCGGCCGAGTGGTTCGCAGGCGGTCCGTTCGGGGCGAGTTCGGCCAACCTCCTGCCGGACGGCCGCCGGGTGGGTCATCCTCGTGGCCATGACCTCCGAGCAGCCGCCGCCCGCAGCCGCCGCCACCCCGTCCCGGGGCCTGGTGATCACCGCCGTCGCCGTCCTCGCCGTGCTGCTCGCGGTGGTGGCCACCGTGCTGCTCTGGCCCGAGGACGGGAAGCCGGCCGCCGCCCCGCCCCCGCCCTCGGCGACCCCGACGCCCACCCCCACCCCCACGCCGACCCCCACCCCGAGCAAGCCGCAACCCCCGTACGCCTTCTTCCCGGTGGGCACCTGCTTCGACCACCCCCAGCTGAGCCCGGTGATCACCAAAGCCGAGGAACGCCCCTGCACCGGCGAGCACGACGGCGAGGCCATCGCCGACCTCAGGCTCCCCGACGGCCTGACCGGCGAGATCCCCATCGCCCTCGCCATGCGCGACGGCTGCAAGGACGCCGAAGCCACCGCCAAGGCCCACCAGACCGACGGCCGGACGTACTACCCCCGCCAGTTCGGCCCCGCCATGGCCAACTACCAGCAGGGCTGGCGCGACTACACCTGCACCCTCACCGCAGGCAGCAAACAGGGCGCCCCCAAGCTCACGGGGAAGCTCCACCCCTGAGGCTCCGTCCTCGAAACCCCCGCCTGCGGGGCGGACGACGGGAGTTGGCGGACGGGCCCCTAGGCTTGCGACCATGTCGAACCACGCCCTCGCCGAACGCCACCGCCTCGCGGAACTGCTCACCGCCGCAGGGCCGGACGCGCCCACCCTCTGCGCAGGATGGACCACCCGGGACCTCGCCGCCCACCTGGTGATCCGCGAGCGCCGCCCCGACGCGGCGGCCGGCATCCGGGTCGGCGCCCTGGCCGGCCGGACGAAGCGGGTGCAGGACCAGTACGCCGCCCGCCCGTACGAGGAGCTGGTCCGGCTCTTCCGCGCCGGGCCGCCGCTCCTCTCACCGTTCGCCCTGCCCGGTGCGGACGAAGTGGCCAACACCGTCGAGTACTTCGTCCACGCCGAGGACGTCCTGCGGGCCGGCGACGACTGGAGCGCCCGGTCCGTCCCGCCCGGCCGCGCGGAGGCCCTGTGGCGCCGCCTCCCGATGATCGCCCGCCTGGAGGCGGGCCGCCGCTCCCCCGTCCGCCTCACCCTGAGCCGCCCCGACGGCCGGTCCCTCACCGTCGGCCCGGCCGGCTCCCCGACCGTCCACCTCACCGGCGAGCCCGGTGAACTCGTCCTCTTCGCCTACGGCCGCGGCGCCCGCACCGCCCTCACCGTCGACGGCGCCCCGGACGCCGTCGAGGCCCTCCAGCACGTCCTGCCCCTGCCCGCGCGGTAGGGCGGAGCGGCGGGTCCCCTCCTCGGCGAGGGGCCCCGCCGGACTCCGGCGGTGTGATCGACGGTTCGACGGACGGTACCGCTGCCGGGCGGCCGGTCCCGGCCGGGACCGCAACCCGACGGCCGCAAGCCGGGCGCTCCCGGCTGCGGATGTCGGTGGCCCGGTGCAGACTCGCAGGTGGCCGAGGAGGGGCGCGGGTGCGCCCGGTGGGGCTGCCGCGGTCAGTTTCCGTCGAAGGGGCACCACCTCATGCTCACCACCGACTTCCCCGTCGGCTCGCCCTGCTGGATCGACCTGGGCAGCCCCGACATCAGGGCCACCGCCGGGTTCTACGGCAAGGTGTTCGGCTGGACGTTCCAGGAGATCCCGGACGCGATGGGTTACGGCTTCCTCCAGCTGGACGGGAGGACCGTCGGGGCGATCGGCCCGCTCGGCGCGGGCGACCGGTCGTCGTGGACGACGTACTTCCGCACCGCCGACGTGGACGCCACCGTCGGCGCCGCCACGGGTGCGGGCGGCCGGGTCCTGGTGCCGGCGGCGGACGTGATGGAGGAGGGCCGGATGGCCCAGCTCGCCGACCCGCAGGGGGCGCGGTTCGCGCTCTGGCAGGCCGGGAACACCGTCGGCCTGGACGTCGTCTCGGAGGACAACGCGCTGGTCTGGTCCGAGCTGCACACCTCCGACCCGGAGGCCGCCGTCGCGTACTACCGGCAGCTGTTCGGCTGGCGGGTGGAGAACTTCGAGCCGTCCCCGGGCATGAACTACCGGGTGGTCTCCACCGCCGAGGGCGACCAGCGGCAGACCGGCTTCGGCGGCATCGCCCCGACGATGTCCCCGGAGCAGCCCTCCGCCTGGACGCCGTACTTCGCCGCCTCCGACGTGGACGCACTGGTCGCGAAGGCGACGGCGGCCGGCGGTTCGGTGATGATGCCCGCCGAGGACGTCCCGAACGTCGGCCGGATCGCCTGGCTGGCGGACCCGAACGGCGCACCCTTCGCGCTGATCAAGGGCGAGCCGCAGGAGTCCTGAGCGCGGGCGCCCGGCGTCCGCGGGGAGCCGCCCCGCCGGGTGCCGGGCCGTCCGGGCGGCGGTCACCGCACCGGGTGGCCGGCCTCCCGGAGCGCGTCCTTGACCTCGCCGATCCGCAGGTCCCCGAAGTGGAAGACGCTGGCCGCGAGCACCGCGTCCGCGCCCGCCTCCACGGCCGGCGCGAAGTCGGCGAGCTTGCCCGCGCCGCCGGAGGCGATCACCGGCACCGAGACGGCCTTGCGCACCGCGCTGATCATCTCCAGGTCGTAGCCGTCCTTGGTGCCGTCCGCGTCCATCGAGTTGAGCAGGATCTCGCCCGCCCCGAGCTCGGCCGCGCGGCCGGCCCATTCGACGGCGTCCAGGCCGGTGCCCCGGCGTCCGCCGTGGGTGGTGACCTCGAAGCCGGACGGCGTCTGGGTGCCCTCGGGGCAGCGCCGGGCGTCCACGGAGAGCACCAGCACCTGGCGCCCGAACCGCCGGGCGATCTCGCGGACCAGCTCCGGCCGGGCGATCGCCGCGGTGTTGACGCCGACCTTGTCGGCGCCGGCCCGCAGCAGCTTGTCCACGTCCTCGACGGCGCGGATGCCGCCGCCGACGGTGAGCGGGATGAACACCTGCTCGGCGGTGCGGCGGACCACGTCGTAGGTGGTCTCGCGGTCGCCGGAGGAGGCGGTGATGTCGAGGAAGGTCAGTTCGTCGGCGCCCTCGGCGTCGTAGAGCTTGGCCATCTCGACCGGGTCGCCGGCGTCCCGCAGGTTCTGGAAGTTGACGCCCTTGACCACCCGCCCGGCGTCCACGTCGAGGCAGGGGATGACACGTACTGCGAGGGTCACGGCTGTTGGCCTTCCAGGGTCTTTGCCAGCCCGGCTCGGTACGCGTCGATCTCGACCTCGACCATCATCCGGGAGTCGATCAGGCCCTCGACCACCACCATGGTGGCCACCGGGCGTGCGGCGTCGAAGAGTTCGCGGTGGGCGCGGCCCACCTCCTCGGCGTCGCGGGCGTGGGTGATGTACATCCGGGTGCGGACCACGTCGTCCGCGGTCAGACCGTACGCGGCCAGGGCCTTGAGCCCGGCGCCGAACGCGGCGAGGGTCTGCTGGTACGGGTCCCCCTCGTGCTCGATCCGGCCGTCCACCCAGGGGGTGGAGCCGGCCACGTGCACGTGGTCGCCCGCGGCGACCGCCCGGGAGCAGCCGAACTCGTCCTCCCGGGGCGAGAATCCGCCGACCCTGCCGCGTACGATCCGGCCGTCCGTCATCCTGAAACCGCCTCCAGGGCCTCTTCGAGGGTGAACTTCTGCTCGTAGAGTGCCTTGCCCACGATGGCGCCCTCGACACCCTCGCCGACGAGCGTGGCGATGGCGCGCAGGTCGTCCAGCGAGGAGACGCCGCCGGAGGCGACGACCGGGCGGTCGGTGGCGGCGCAGACGTCGCGCAGCAGCTGGAGGTTGGGGCCGGTCAGGGTGCCGTCCCGGTTGACGTCGGTGACGACGTAGCGGGCGCAGCCCTCCTGGTCGAGGCGGGCCAGCACGTCGAAGAGCTGGCCGCCGTCGCGGGTCCAGCCGCGGCCGCGCAGGGTGGTGCCGACGACGTCGAGGCCGACGGCGATCCGGTCGCCGTGTTCGGCGATGGCCTTGGCGACCCACTCGGGGGCCTCCAGGGCGGCGGTGCCGAGGTTGACCCGGGTGCAGCCGGTGGCGAGGGCGCGGGCGAGCGACTCGTCGTCGCGGATGCCGCCGGACAGTTCGACCTTGAGGTCGAGCCGGCCGGTGACCTCGCGCAGCAGCTCGTAGTTGCTGCCCGTCCCGAAGGCGGCGTCCAGGTCGACCAGGTGCAGCCACTCGGCGCCGGCGTTCTGCCAGGCGAGGGCGGCGGCCAGCGGCTCGCCGAAGGAGGTCTCGGTGCCGGAGGCGCCCTTGACCAGGCGGACGGCCTGACCGTCCCGGACGTCGACGGCGGGCAGCAGTTCGAGGCTCATCAGTTGCAACTCTCAGACGGTCAGAGGGTGTTGACCCAGTTGGTCAGCAGGGCGGCGCCGGCGTCGCCGGACTTCTCGGGGTGGAACTGGGTGGCCCACAGCGGGCCGTTCTCCACGGCGGCGACGAACGGCTGCCCGTGGGTGGCCCAGGTGACCAGCGGCGGGCTGATCCGCGCGCTGTGGGTCTCCAGGTCCCAGTGCCGCACCCCGTAGGAGTGCACGAAGTAGAACCGGGTCCGCGGGTCCAGTCCGGCGAACATCCGGCTGCCCTCGGGCACGTCCACGGTGTTCCAGCCCATGTGGGGGACGACCGGGGCGTCCAGCGGCTCGACGGTGCCGGGCCACTCGTCGCAGCCGGCGGTCTCCACGCCGTGCTCGATCCCCTTCTCGAAGAGGATCTGCATGCCGACGCAGATGCCCATGACCGGCCGGCCACCGGCGAGCCGGCGGTCGATGATCCAGTCCCCGCGGACGGCCTTCAGCCCGCGCATGCAGGCCTCGAAGGCGCCCACGCCGGGGACGAGCAGGCCGTCCGCAGCCATCGCGGTGTCGTAGTCGGAGCTGACCGTGACGTTCGCCCCGGTCCGTTCCAGGGCGCGCTGCGCGGAGCGCAGGTTGCCGGAGCCGTAGTCGAGGACGACGACGTTCTTGCCCATGTTCAGGTGTCCAGTCTCTCTACGGCGGGTCTAGAGGCGCATGAGGCCGGAGGCCAGGCACATCACGGAGCCGAAGGCCAGCACCAGGATGACGCCCTTCGGCAGCTTCTGCTTCCAGAAGGAGATCACTCCGCCGGCCAGGAAGAGGCCGACGAACAGGAGGATCATCGCGGTCTTGCTCACAGCGCACCCTTGGTCGAGGGGAGGATTCCGGCCGCGCGCGGGTCGCGCTCGGCGGCGTAGCGCAGCGCCCGGGCCAGCGCCTTGAACTGGCACTCCACGATGTGGTGCGCGTTGCGTCCGTACGGGACGTGGACGTGCAGGGCGATCTGCGCCTGGGCGACGAAGGACTCCAGGATGTGCCGGGTCATCGTGGTGTCGTAGGCGCCGATCATCGGCGCCATGCCCTCGGGCTCGGTGTGCACCAGGTAGGGGCGGCCGGAGAGGTCCACGGTGACCTGGGCGAGCGACTCGTCCAGCGGCACCGTGCAGTTGCCGAAGCGGTAGATGCCGACCTTGTCGCCGAGGGCCTGCTTGAAGGCCGCGCCGAGGGCGAGGGCGGTGTCCTCGATGGTGTGGTGGGTGTCGATGTGCAGGTCGCCGTCGGTCTTGACGGTGAGGTCGAAGAGACCGTGCCGGCCGAGCTGGTCGAGCATGTGGTCGTAGAAGCCGACACCCGTGGAGATGTCGGTCTTGCCGGTGCCGTCGAGGTCTATCTCGACCAGGACGGAGGTCTCCTTGGTGGTGCGCTCGACGCGTCCGATGCGGGACATTCGGGGTTACAGCTCCTTGATCACGAATCGGACGGCGTCCAGGAAGGCGTCGTTCTCGGCGGGCGTGCCGGCGGTGACGCGCAGCCACCCCGGGACGCCGTTGTCACGGACCAGGACACCCCGGTCGAGGATGGCCTGCCAGACGGCGTGGGTGTCGGCGAAGCGGCCGAACTGGACGAAGTTCGCGTCCGAGTCGGTCACCTCCAGGCCCATCTCCCGCAGCGCGTCGACCAGCCGGTCGCGTTCGGCCTTGAGCCGTCCGACGTACCCGAGCAGGGTGTCGGTGTGCTCCAGGCAGGCCAGCGCGGTGGCCTGGGTGACGGCCGACAGGTGGTACGGCAGGCGCACCAGCTGGACGGCGTCGACCACGGCCGGGTCGGCGGCGAGGTAGCCCAGGCGCAGTCCGGCGGCGCCGAAGGCCTTGGACATGGTGCGGCTGACCACCAGGTGGGGGCGGCCCTCGATCAGCGGCAGCAGCGAGGGGCGGTGGGAGAACTCGACGTACGCCTCGTCGACGACCACCAGGCTGGGCCGGGCGGCCTGGGCGGCCTCGTAGAGGCGCAGCACGGTGTCGGCGTCGACGGCCGTGCCGGTGGGGTTGTTGGGCGAGCAGACGAAGACGACGTTCGGCCGGTGCTCGGCGATGGCCGCGACGGCGGCGTCCACGTCGATGGTGAAGTCGTCGCGCCGGGGGCCGGAGGTCCAGGCGGTGCCGGTGCCCCGGGAGATCAGCGCGTGCATGGAGTACGAGGGCTCGAAGCCCAGCGCGCTGCGGCCGGGGCCGCCGAAGGTCTGCAGCAGCTGCTGGAGCACCTCGTTGGAGCCGTTGGCGGCCCACACCTGCTGGCGGGTGACCGGGAAGCCGGTGGTGCGGGTCAGGTAGCCGGCGAGGCCCTCGCGCAGTTCGACCGCGTCCCGGTCGGGGTAGCGGTTCAGGCCGCGGGCGGCGTCGGCGACGCGCTCGGCGATCCGGGCCACCAGCTCCTCGGGGAGCGGGTACGGGTTCTCGTTGGTGTTCAACTGGACGGGGACGTCCAGCTGCGGCGCGCCGTACGGGGACTGGCCGCGCAGCTCGTCCCGGACGGGAAGGTCCTCACGTGCGGTCACGAGCCGGGAACCGTCCAATCGAACCGGGCCTTGATGGCGTCGCCGTGGCCGGGGAGGTCCTCGGCGTCGGCGAGGGCGACCACGTGGGCGGCGACGTCGGCCAGCGCGTCCCGGTCGTACTCGACGACCTGGACGCCGCGCAGGAAGGTCTGGACCGACAGCCCGGAGGAGTGGCAGGCGCAGCCGCCGGTGGGCAGCACGTGGTTGGAGCCGGCCGCGTAGTCGCCCAGCGAGACCGGGGTCCATCGGCCGATGAAGACCGCTCCCGCGTTGACGACCCGGGCGGCGACGGCGTGCGGGTCGCGGGTCTGGATCTCCAGGTGCTCGGCCGCGTACGCGTTGACCACGGCGAGGCCCTGGGTCAGGTCGTCGACCAGGATGATGCCGGACTGCCGGCCGCCCAGCGCCTCGGCGACCCGCTCGCTGTGCTTGGTCCTGGGGACCTGCACGGCCAGCTCGGCCTCGACGGCGTCGGCCAGCGCCGGGGAGTCGGTGACCAGCACCGAGCCGGAGGTGGGGCCGTGCTCGGCCTGGCTGATCAGGTCGGCGGCGACGTCGGAGGGCAGCGCGCTGTCGTCGGCGAGGACGGCGATCTCGGTGGGCCCGGCCTCGGAGTCGATGCCGATCCGGCCGGCGAACAGCCGCTTGGCGGCGGCCACGTAGATGTTGCCGGGCCCGGTGACCATGTTCACCGGCGCGCACTCCTCGGTGCCGAGGGCGAACATCGCGACCGCCTGGGCGCCGCCGACGGAGTAGACCTCCTCGACGCCGAGCAGCGCGCAGGCCGCCAGGATGGTCGGGTGGACGCGGCCGCCGAACTCGCGCTGCGGCGGGGAGGTGACCGCGATCCCCCGGACGCCCGCCTCCTGGGCCGGCACCACGTTCATCACCACGGAGGACGGGTAGACGGCCAGCCCGCCCGGCACGTAGAGCCCGACCCGCTCGACCGGCACCCAGCGCTGGGTGACCGTGCCGCCCGGCACCACCTGGGTGGTGTGCCCGGTGCGGCGCTGGTCGGCGTGCACGGCCCGGGCCCGGCGGATGGACTCCTCCAGCGCGGCGCGCACCTTCGGGTCCAGCGTCTCCAGGGCCTCGGTCAGCTGCTCGGCCGGGACACGGGTCGACTCCAGCCGGACGCCGTCGAAGCGCTCGGTGATCTCGATCAGCGCCGCGACCCCGCGATGGCGTACGTCCTCGGCGATCGGCCGCACCTTCTCCAGTGCGGCCGCCACGTCGAACTCGGCTCGGGGCAGCAGGTCACGCGGGTCGTCGAGCGAGCCGCGGAGGTCGATTCGAGAGATCACGCCACCCAGTGTAAGGAGTGGCCGGAACCGCTGGTCCCGCATTTCAGTCCGTGATACGAAAGGCGAGACGACCGGGGGGACGGGGGAAAGCATGGCGGATCGCGCTCCGGAGGGCTGGACGGACACGGAGCGGGAGCTCTGGGAGGCCTTCCGCCACGGGACCGTCTTCGACCGCCGCAGCGGCCGGTCCGCGACCGACGACCCCTACGGGGACGTCCCGTGGGGGCCCGAGCGGACGGTCAGCGCCGCGGCGCTCGCCCACCTGCTGCTGGCCGGCCCGGCGGCGGCGCCGGGAAGGGTCGCCTCGCTGCGGATGAGCGGGGTGGCCGTCACCGGCTCGCTCAACCTGGCCGGCGGCCGGATCCAGCAGTACGTCGAACTGCACGGCTGCCGCTTCGAGCACAAGGTGCTGATCTCCGAGGCCGAGGCCAGCACCATCCGGATGGTCGACTGCCTGGTCCCCCGGATCGAGGCCTCCCGGCTGACCACCACCGGCGACCTCCACCTGGCCCGCTGCCGGATCCCCGAGGGATTGCGGCTCACCGACGCCAAGATCGGCACCGACCTGCTGCTCAACCTCGCCGTCATCGGCTGCGACCGCTACGGCCGCGCCGTCTCCGCCGACGGGATGACCGTCCACCAGGACTTCGAGGCCGAACGCATCGAGGTGCTGGGCGAGTTGAGCATCCGCACCGCCCGGATAGGCGGTCGGCTGTCGCTGCGCGGCGCCCAGCTGCGCGCCGATCCGCAGAACGGCGTCTGCCTCAACGCCGTGCGGATCGTCGTCGGCCACACCCTCTACCTGACCAGTTCCGCCGACGACGGCTGGGCCGGCTCCCGCAGCTACTACGGCTCCGGCTACGGCCAGAACCCCCAGCCCGGCTCCTCCAACACGCCGTTCCGCGCCTACGGCCAGGTCCGGCTCTCCGACGCCCGCTTCGAGGCGGCCTGCCTGATCACCGGCGAATTCCACCTTGAGGGTGAGGACGAGCTCTCGCTGCGCCGCATCCACACGCCCGAGCTGCGCTTCACCTGCGCGATGCGCCCCACCGGCACGGTCTCGCTCTCCCGGGCCCGGGTCGGCAACCTGGTCGACATCCCCGAGGCCTGGCCGCTCGGCAAGCACCTGGGGCTGACCGGCTTCGTCTACGAGAACCTGCGCCCGGTCACGCCGTTCACCGTCCAGCAGCGGATCGCCTGGCTGGAGGGCTCCTCGGTGGACTTCCAGCCGGAGTCCTACGAGCAGCTCGCCGCCGCCCTGCGCCGCGACGGCGCCGACGACGACGCCCGCGAGGTGCTGTACGCCAAGCAGCGGCGCCGCCGGCAGACCCTGCCGCTGCCCTCCCGGATCTGGGGCCGGATCCAGGACGTCACGGTCGGTTACGGCTACCGCCCCGGCCGGGCGGGCCTGTGGCTGCTGCTCGCCTGGGCGCTCGGCAGCGCCTGGTTCGCCACCCACCGGCTGGAGCCGCTCAAGGCCGACGAGCAGCCGCACTGGAACCCGGTGCTGTACACCCTGAACCAGCTGCTGCCGATCGTCGACCTCAACCAGGGCGCCTGGAACCCTGGCGGCGCCGAGCAGTGGATCTCGGCCGGGCTGGTGCTGATCGGCTGGGTGCTCGCCTCCACGGTGGTGGCGGGCGCCACCCGGCTGCTGCAACGGGGCTGAACGGGTGAGCGCGCGGATGCGGGCCGGCCGGCGCGGCACCCGTCGCCGGCGTGCCCGGGCCGCCGGCGACGGCCCGCCGGAGCGGCTGACCGGTCAAACCGCGCGACACGGCCGGGGCCCGGGCAACTACGCTGTCCGCCGTGACAGAACGGCTGCCGCTCTTCCCGCTGACCACCGTGCTCTACCCGGGCCTCGTGCTGCCCCTGAACGTCTTCGAGGAGCGCTACCGCCGTCTCGTCGCCGACCTGCTCGAACAGCCCGAGGACGCGCCGCGCCGGTTCGGCGTGCTCGCCATCAAGGACGGCCGCGAGGTCGCCCCGGTCCGGCCCGAGGAGGGCCCGGCCGGGCCGCTCGACGGCCTGGGCACCGTCACCGGCGACCCGCTGGAGGCGCTGTTCCACATCGGCTGCGTCGCCGACGTCTCCTCCGTCCAGGAGCAGCCGGACGGCCGCTACGAGCTGCTGGTCACCGGCACCACCCGGTTCCGGCTGCGCTCGGTGACCGTCGCCGGCCCGTACCTGACCGGCGAGATCGAGCCGATCGAGGAGCAGCCCGGCGAGGGCTCCGGCGCCCTGGCCGCCGAGGTGGAGCGGGCCTTCCGGGTGTACCAGAAGCGCCTCGCCGGGGCCAAGGAGGCCAGCACCGTGGGCCGGCCGCAGCTCCCGGACGACCCCCAGGTGCTGTCCTACCTGGTCGCCGCCGCCTCGGTGTTCGAGACGCCGGTCAAGCAGCAGCTGCTCGCCTGCCCGGACACCGCCCAGCGGCTGCGCACCGAACTCGAGCTGCTGCGCCGCGAGAGCGCCGTGCTCAGCTGGCTCCCCTCGCTGCCCGCGGTCGACCTCACCCGCCAGTCCTTCAGCCCCAACTGACCCGAGGACCCCGCATGGCCAAGAAGACCAGGAAGGGCGGTCAGGGCACCCCGGCCACCGTCGCCCTGGAGACCGCCGCCGTTCCCTTCACCGTGCACGCCTACGACCACGACCCGGCCGCGGCCTCCTACGGCGGGGAGGCCGCCGAGGCGCTCGGCATCGCTCCGGAGCGGGTGTACAAGACCCTGGTCGCCGAGGTGGACGGCACCCTCACCGTCGGCGTGGTGCCGGTCGCCGGCCAGCTCGACCTCAAGGCGCTCGCCGCGGCCGTCGGCGGCAAGCGCGCCGCCATGGCCGACCCGGCCGCCGCCGAACGCAGCAGCGGCTACGTCCTCGGGGGCATCTCGCCGCTCGGCCAGCGCCGCCCGCTGCGCACGGTGGTCGACAGCAGCGCGCTCGGCCACCGGACGGTCTACGTGTCGGCGGGGCGCCGGGGCCTGGAGGTCGAGCTGGCCCCGGCCGACCTGATCACCCTGACGAAGGCCGACACCGCGCCGATCGCCCGGTAGGGCGCGCGCAGTCGACGGCGGACGGCGGACGGCTGAGAAGCGCGACGGCGGGCAGACGCGACGCCGCGCAGACGGGACGGCCGCGCAGACGGGACGGCGGACGGCCCGCGCCGGAGCGCCCGCCGTCCGCCTCGTCCTCGGAGCTCAGTCCTGCTGCGGCCGGTCCTCCGGCGCGGACGCCGGGGGTTCCTCGCCGGGGGTGCCGTAGGTGCCCGCCGGAGCTCCCCAGTACGGCGGCGGGTCCTCCTCCCGCTTGCCGAACGCCGCCGACAGCGCCAGCAGCACCACCATGGCCGCCATCGGCCAGACCAGCAGCGCGCCCAGCGCCCCCAGGTCGATGCTCGCGTCGAAGTGCCCGCCGTTGCCGACCCGCCGGGCCTCGCCGACCAGGTCCTCGCTCGGCCCGAGCCAGCGTCCGATCCGCCAGGCGCCGATCGACCCGAGCAGCCCGCCGACGGCCAGCCCCAGCGCGACCGCGACCCCGCCGCCGCGCTTGCGGGTCACCAGGAAGGCCCCGAGCGCGGTCACGATCCCCGCGCCCAGGGCGATCAGCACGAACACGGCGTCGGCGCCGGCCCGCTGCTCCCCCTCCGGGTCCGCGTAGAGGATCCGGTCACCGTCCACCACCAGCGGCACCTTCGGCGCCAGCCAGACCCACAGCCCGGCCATCACCACGGCGGCCACGAGACAGGCGACCACGACGCCCGCCCCGATCCGCACCTCCGGCAGCAGCCGCCGCCCCACCGAGGGGGCGGGCGCGTCCTCGGCCGCGGGCGGCGGCGCGAACGGGTCGGGCACGGCATCCGGGGTCGCGTGCACCTCGGCGCGGGCGGGATCCGGAGGAGTGTTCGGTACGGTCACGAGTCCCATCGTTTCACGACGGCCACCCGTACGGCCCCACCGCCCGCGCACCGACCGGGTACCGGCCGCGCAGCGGACGCCCACCGACCGCGTACCGGCCGCGGAGCGACGCGCACCGGCCGCCGCCCGGCCCCGGCGCCTACCGGGCCACCGCGCGCCGGTACGCCCAGGTGGCCAGCGCCAGCGACACCACGCCGACCGCCGCGCAGACCCCGAGGTCTGCCGCGACCACCGCCCAGTCCGGGTCCGGCGCGAAGGTGCGGGCGAAGGCCTCCACCCCGTACGTCGAGGGCAGCAGGTCCCGCAGCCACAGCACCGGCTGCGGCAGGTGGTCCACCGGCAGCACCCCCAGCAGCAGGGCCGCCGACATGCCGAGCTGCCCCAGCATCGTCGCGATCTCCGGCCGCGGCGCCAGCAGCCCGCAGGCCGCGCCCAGCCCGGCCAGCGCGGCCCCCGCCAGCGGGACGACCGCCAGCAGCACCCACAGCTGCCCGAGCGGCAGCCCGAACATCACCGCACCGGCGCCCGCCGTGACCAGCGTCCCCGGCAGGGTGAACGACGCGTACGCGGCGGCCGCGCCGAGCACCACCGAGGCGGCCGGCACCGGCAGCGTCCCGTAGTGGTCCAGGCCGCCGTCGGCCCGCAGCCTGCCGAAGTACTGGGCGAGCAGGTTGAGCGCGACGAACGCCACCACCAGCACGCTCGACCCGGCGACCACCGACCGCGCGGCCGAGGTCTGCCCGGCGTCCACGACGCCCCGCATCATCACCAGGATGCCGAGCGACTGGAAGGTCGCCACGAACAGCAGCGGGATGCGCGCCACCTTCGCCCGGGCCAGCTGCGCCCGGTAGACCGCGGCGAGGGAGGGCAGCAGCCGGGCGGCGGGGGCGAGCGGGGCCGGCCCGGCCGTCGAGCGGTCGGCCCGCGGGGGCACCGAGAGCAGCGTCACTTGGCCAGTCCTCCGTGGCGGCCGCCCAGCTTGAGGTAGGCGTCCTCAAGGCTGGGGGTGGCGAGGGTGAAGTCGTCGAGCGCCGCGAAGGCGGGGCCGGTGGTGACGGCGGCGACCAGCTCGCGGGCCTGCTCGGGGGTGGTGCGGACGGTCCAGCGGCGCCCGGTGCGCTCGGCCCGTTCGGCCAGCGCGGCGACGGCGGGCACGCCGACCGGCGCCTCGTCCCGCCAGACCAGGTCGAGCCGCACGTCGCCGTCCACCAGCGCCTTGAGGCCGCCCGGGGTGTCGCAGGCGATCACCCGGCCCTCGTCGACCACGGCGACCCGGTCCAGCACGGTCTCCGCCTCGATCACGTTGTGGGTGACCAGCAGCACCGTCGTCCCGCGCTCGGCCCGCCGCCGGTCCACGGCCGACCACACGGCCCGCCGGGCGACCGGGTCCATGCCCGTCGTCGGCTCGTCCAGCACGAGCAGCGGCCGCTCCCCCACCAGGGCGGCCGCGAAGCAGGCGAGCCTGCGCTGCCCGCCGGAGAGCTTGGCCAGCGGCCTCGAGGCGATCGGCTCCAGCCCGAGTTCGGTGAGCACCTCGGCCGCCTCGGCGCGGGCCCGCGCCCGGGTGAGCCCGCGCAGCCGGCCGGTGGTCTCGGCGGCCAGCACGACGCTCAGCTCGTCCAGCGCGGTGGACTCCTGCCCGAGGTAGCCGAGCAGCCGGGCGGCCCGCTCGGGGTGGCGGACGATGTCGTGGCCGAGCAGCTCGACGGAGCCGGAGTCCGGCCGCAGCAGCCCGGTGAGCTGGCGCACCAGGGTGGACTTGCCGGCGCCGTTCGGCCCGAGCAGCCCGAAGACCTCGCCCTGCCGGACGGTCAGGCTGATCCCGTCGTTGGCCCGGACCACGGTCGCGGCGGCCCCGCGCCCGCTGCGGTACGTGCGGACCAGGTCCCGCACCACGACGCACGGCGAGGTGTCCTGGGGTGCCCGCCCGGCCGTCTCTTCCACGACCGAAGACTCTACGCGCTCACACGCGCGCACCGGACGAGGGGGCCTGATCACCGGAAACCGCCGCTCGGCCGGGGAAGGCCGGCCGCCGTGGAGGACCCGGTCGGCCACAGCGGGACCGGCCGCCGCGGGGGGACCGGCCGTCACGGACGGGCCGGCCGCGGAAGGGGGCCGGGGAGCGGCCGGTCCGCAGAGCGGTCAGTCCTCGACCACCATGGAGCCCCCGGGCACCCGGGCCGCCAGTTCCTTCCAGAATCCCGCCCGGATGGCGTACCGGTCGTGCTCGTCGATCTGGTCGTCCTTGTGCGCGAGCAGCCCGAAGCGGGCCGCGTAGCGCAGCAGCTCGCCGTCGACCCGGTGCGGGATGCGCGGGTAGTCGGGCCACAGCACGGTGAGCCGTTCGACGTCGCCGAGCCGCTCGCTCCAGCGCCGGGCGAAGACCTGGCCGACCTCGTGGGCGTCGCCGCCGATCGAGGTGATGTCCTCCTCGCGGTCGGCCCAGCGCTGCTCGGCGGTGGTCAGCTGGGCCAGGGTCGGCAGGCTGTCCCCGGCGGTGACGGACGGCTCCGGGGCGGGCCGGTCCACCCAGCCGCGGTCGGAGGACCACCGCAGCACCGGACCGGTCGCCAAGGCGGAGGCGGAGCCGTTGGCGTGGCCGTTGGCGTGCCCGTTGGCCGCCGGGGTGACCGGCGAGACGGCGGAGACCCGTCCGGCGAGGTCCTTGGGCGTGGGCACCACCCGCAGGCTCGCGGCCGGCTGCGGCCGTCCGTCCGCGGCGGGCGCGTCGGCGGCCGGGGCGTCGGCGGCCGGCCGGGCCACCGGCGGCACCACGGTCGGCAGCGCGGCGGGCGGGGCGGCGAGGATCTTGGCGATCTCCTGCCGGGCGCCGGCCGCCCCCGGCGCCGGGAACACACTGGAGCTGTCCCGCAGCGAGAAGCACCCCTCGATCCACTCGCGGTCCAGCACCCGCCGCTCGTCGGCCTCGCCGACCAGGTCCTCGGACTGGTTGAAGTCCCCGTCGGCGGCCTGCAGCGCCCACAGGTGCACGGCCACCCCGTGCTCCTTGGCGGTCATCATCCCGGGCAGCAGGTCGCCGTCCCCGGTGATCAGCACGACGTCCGCGCAGGCCCGGTTGCGGGCCAGCTCGGAGAGCTCGGCGTGCATCGCGGCGTCCACGCCCTTCTGCACCCAGCGCCCCTCCGCGCGGGTCAGCGCGCCCAGCCGGACGGTGACCCGGGGCAGGACGCGCAGCCGCCGGTGTTCGGGCATCGGGCGGCGGTCGGGGGCGGCGTCGAACCAGTAGATCCGCAGCAGGGGCAGGCCGGTCTCGGCCTCGGCTCGTTCGCGCAGGGCGCTGATCAGCGCGGTGTGGTTCACGGTGACCTTGGAGCGGGACGGATCACCGGCGAGCAGGCTGGCGGCGGCGCCCAGCAGGTATCCGGCGTCCACCAGGACGACACAGCGGTCCATCTGCGCACCTCTTTTCGCTCGCCCTCGAAGGTCGGTCGGGGTGGGCGGTCTGCCCGGCGCCGGGCGGGGCGGGGTGAGGGGCCCCCGGTGGCCGCCCGATCGTTGGGTCACCTTTTCCCCCTGGCTCGCGACCCGAACCTCGGCGGATGTCCCGGTCCCGCAACAGCCGCCCCAACGAGTCGCAAAGAAAAACGAAGGCGGGCCCCGTTCAACGACGGGGCCCGCCAAACGTCACGGACGGCTGGTCCGGGTCAGCCCCTGAGCTCGGCGGCGACCAGCTCGGCCAGCTGGACGGCGTTGAGCGCGGCGCCCTTGCGGAGGTTGTCGTTCGAGACGAACAGCGACAGGCCGTTCTCCACGGTCTCGTCCACCCGGATGCGGCCGACGTAGCTCGGGTCCCGGCCGGCCGCCTGCAGCGGGGTCGGGATCTCGGACAGCTCGACGCCCGGGGCGCCGGTGAGCAGCTCTACCGCGCGCTCGGGGCTGATCGGGCGCTCGAAGCGGGCGTTGATCTGCAGCGAGTGGCCGGAGAAGACGGGCACGCGCACGCAGGTGCCGGCGACCTTCAGACCGGGGATGCCGAGGATCTTGCGGCTCTCGTGGCGGAGCTTCTGCTCCTCGTCGGTCTCGTTGGAGCCGTCGTCCACGAGGGAGCCGGCCAGCGGCACCACGTTGAAGGCGATCGGCCGCCGGTACACCTTGGGCTCGGGGAACTCCACGGCGGCGCCGTCGTGGGCGAGCGCCGAGGCGCCGTCCACCACCTTGGCGGCCTGGTCCTGGAGCTCGGCGACGCCGGCCACGCCGCTGCCGGAGACGGCCTGGTAGGTGGAGACGACGAGCGCGGCCAGGCCGGCCTCCTCGTGCAGCGGGCGCAGCACGGGCATGGCCGCCATGGTGGTGCAGTTCGGGTTGGCGATGATGCCCTTGGGGCGGTCGGCGATCGCCCCGGGGTTGACCTCGGAGACCACCAGCGGGACCTCGGGGTCGCGGCGCCAGGCGGAGGAGTTGTCGATGACGACGGCGCCGGCCGCGGCCACCTTGGGGGCCAGGGCCTTGGAGGTGGAGCCGCCGGCCGAGAAGATCACGATGTCCAGGCCGGTGTAGTCGGCCGTGGCCGCGTCCTCGACGGTGATCTCGGCGCCCTGCCACGGCAGTGTGCGTCCGGCCGAGCGGGCCGAGGCGAACAGCCGCAGCTGCTCCACCGGGCCGATCCCACCGGGGAGTCCCGCGCGCTCCGCCAGGATCTCGCGGACCACGCCGCCGACCTGGCCGGTGGCTCCGACAATGCCGATCTTCATTCCGACTACTCCTCTGGATGATGCTGTCTACAGCCGCACTCCGCCCATCATGCCTTGTCACGCGGGTGGGGCGACCAGCCATTTCACGGTGTGAGAGGGCGCCGCGGCGGGCGAGCGGTCCGCCGCACCGGCGGTCTAGTGGTCCAGACCACTGGCGAGGGCCAGCGCCGCCGCGACCTCCGCCTCCCCCGCCGGCAGCAGCGGCAGCCGGACGTCCGGGGTGGGGATCCGGCCCTGGGCGTGCAGCACGCCCTTGGTCACCGCCGGGTTCGGCGCCGTGAACGCGGAGAGCGCCAGCGCCGTCAGCCGGTGCCCGAGCGCCCGCGCCCGCTCGACGTCCCCGGCCCGCCAGGCCTCGTACAGTTCGACGAAGCGGCCGGTCGCCAGGTGCGCGGAGGCGAGGATGCCGCCGGCCGCGCCGATCGCCAGCATCGGCGCCAGGAAGGCGTCCTCCCCGGTCAGCACCGCGAAGTCGGCGGGGGTGTCGGCGAGCAGTTCGGCCGCCGTCCGGTCCAGCCCGCCGGTGGCGTACTTGACGCCCACCACGCCCTCGATCGCGGCCAGCTCGCGCAGCGCGGCGGTGGAGAGTTCCTGCCCGGTGCGGTACGGGATGTGGTAGACGACCAGCGGCAGCGGACTGCCCGCGGCCAGCGCCCGGAAGTGCGCCACCGTGCCGGCCTCCCCGGCCCGGACGAAGGCCGGCGTGGTGACCAGGGCCGCCGCCCCGGGCACCCGCTCGGCGAGCGCGGCCAGCGCCTCGCCGACGGCCCGGGTGTCGCCGCCGGAGGCGCCGACGACCAGTTGCGCCCCGCGCGCCGCGCAGACGGCCGCGGCGACGTCCACCACCGCGTCCCGCTCCCCGGCGGTCAGCGCGGCGGGCTCGCCGGTGGTGCCGAGCGCGACCAGCCCGGCCGCTCCGGCGTCCAGGACCTCGTACGCGAGCTTCTCCAGCGCGTCGAGGGCGACGGAGCCGTCCGCGGCGAACGGGGTGATCAGGGGGACGTAGATGCCCTTGAGTTCCATGGGACGATCCTGCGGCCTGCCGATCAACCAGGTCCAGTTCACATGTGTGACGCTTCTCGTAAGCTGAGCCGATGCTCGACGTCCGACGCCTGCGCCTGCTGCGCGAACTCGCCCACCTCGGCACCATCGCCGCCGTCGCCGAGGCACTGTCCTTCAGCGCCTCGGCGGTGTCCCAGCAGCTGTCCGTCCTGGAGAAGGAGGCCGGCGTCCCGCTGCTGGAGCGCTCCGGGCGGCGGGTCACCCTCACCCCGGCCGGCCGGGGCCTGGTCCGCCACGCCGAGTCCGTCCTCGCCCTGCTGGAGCAGGCGGGCGCCGAACTCGCCCAGGCGAAGCGCGGGTTGGCCGGCCCGCTGCGGATCGGCACCTACCCCTCGGCGGCCCGGGCGATCATCCCGGCGGTGCTCGCCGAGCTGGCCTCCTGGCACCCGGGGCTGGAGCCGATGGTCACCGAGGTGGATCCGGCCGCCGTCGGCGCGGCGCTGCGCGCGGGCGAGCTGGACGTCGCACTGGTCCACGAGTACGACCTCGTCCCGGCCGACCCCGAGCCCGGCCTCGCGGTCACCCGCCCGGTCTTCACCGAGCCGATGTACCTGGCCGCCCGCGCCCCGGCCACCGTCGCCGAGCAGCACGGCGCGCCGTGGATCATGTCCCCGCCCGGCACCCTCTGCCACACCATGGCCGTCCGCGCCTGCGAGGCGGCGGGCTTCGCACCCCGGATCCGGCACCAGATCGACGACTTCACCACGGTGCTGGCGCTGGTGGCCGCCGGCCAGGGCGTCGCGCTGGTCCCCCACCTGGGGACGGCCGAGCGGCCGCCGGGCGTCGTGCTCACCCGGCTGCCCGTGTACCGCCGCACCCGCGCCGCCTTCCGCGCGGGCGCCGGCTCCCACCCGGCCATCTCGGCCTTCGTCTCGGCCCTGCACACGGCGGTGCCGCCGGGGCTGGGCGGCGGCTCCTGAACGCACCGGGGCCCGGGACCGCCTCGCGGTGTCCCGGGCCCCGGCCGGTCCTGCGCCTCAGACCACCAGGCAGCTCGGCCCGAGCAGCTGCTTGAGGTCCCCGAACAGCGCCGGGTCGGACTTCACCCGGTGCCGGTCCAGCCGCAGCACCGTGGTCTTGTTGCGGCTCTCCAGCCGCACCCGGACCTCGGTGGTGCCCCGGTGGCTGCCCAGCACCTCGCCGAGCCGGGCCACCAGCGGCGGCGTCACCTTCCCGCTCGGGATGTTGATGACGATCGGCGCGTCGGCGTGGGCGTTCGACAGGTCCGGCACGGACAGCTCCATGCCCATCAGGCGCGGCACGTCCTCCCGCTTGTCCAGCTTGCCGCGGACGAACACGACGGCGTCCTCCACCAGTTGGGAGGAGACCAGCTGGTAGCTGGCCGGGAAGAACATGCAGTCGATCGAGCCCGCCAGGTCCTCGACGGTGGCGATCGCCCAGGCGTTGCCCTGCTTGGTCATCTTCCGCTGGAGGCCCGAGATGATGCCGCCGATGGTGACGATCGTCCCGTCCGGGCGCTCCGCGAGGTCGGCGACCGCGCAGTCCGCCTTGTCGGCGAGCACGTGCTCGATGCCGTGCAGCGGGTGCGAGGAGACGTACAGGCCGAGCATCTCCCGCTCCTGGGTGAGCAGGAAGGACTTGTCCCACTCCTCCTCGGAGAAGACGACGTCCAGTCCGAAGCTCGGCTCGTCCGCGGTCGCGTCGCCGCCGAACAGGTCGAACTGCCCCTCGGCCTCCTTGCGCTTCACGCCGACCACGTTGTCGATCATCGGCTCGAACTGCGCGCTCAGGCCCTTGCGGGTGTGCCCGAGCGAGTCGAAGGCGCCCGCCTTGATCAGCGATTCGACGGTCCGCTTGTTGCAGACCACCGACTCCACCTTGTCCAGGAAGTCGGGGAACGACGAGAACTTCCCCTTGGTCTTGCGCGTCCGGATCATCGACTCGACCACCGGGCCGCCGACGTTGCGGATGGCGGTGAGGCCGAAGCGGACGGTGTCGTCACCGTGCGGGGTGAAGTCCGAGTCCGACTCGTTGACGTCCGGCGGGAGGACGTTGATGCCCATCTTGCGGCACTCGTTGAGGTAGACCGCGGACTTGTCCTTGTCGTCCTTCACGGAGGTCAGCAGGCCCGACATGTACTCGGCCGGGTAGTTGGCCTTCAGGTAGGCCGTCCAGTACGAGACCAGCCCGTACCCGGCGGTGTGCGCCTTGTTGAACGCGTAGCCGGAGAAGGGGACGAGGACGTCCCAGACCGCCTGGATCGCCTCGTCCGAGTATCCGCGCTCGCGGCAGCCCTTCTGGAAGGGGACGAACTCCGCCTCCAGGATCTCCTTCTTCTTCTTGCCCATGGCCCGGCGCAGCAGGTCCGCCTGGCCGAGCGAGTAGCCGGCCAGGATCTGCGCGGCCTTCTGCACCTGCTCCTGGTAGACGATCAGGCCGTAGGTGGGCTCCAGGATCTCCCGGAGCGGCTCCTCCAGCTCCGGGTGGATCGGGGTGATCTCCTGCTGGCCGTTCTTGCGCAGCGCGTAGTTGGTGTGGGAGTTGACGCCCATCGGGCCCGGTCGGTAGAGCGCGAGGACGGCGGAGATGTCCTCGAAGTTGTCGGGCTTCATCAGGCGCAGCAGCGAGCGCATCGGCCCGCCGTCGAGCTGGAAGACGCCGAGCGTGTCACCCCGGGCGAGGAGTTCGTAGGTCGGCTTGTCGTCCAGGGGCAGATCAAGCAGGTTGATCTTGATGCCCTTGTTCTTCTCGATCGCCTTGACGGCGTCGTCCATGATCGTCAGGTTGCGCAGGCCGAGGAAGTCCATCTTGAGGAGGCCGAGGCCCTCGCAAGTGGGGTAGTCGAACTGCGTGATGGTGACGCCGTCGGTGTGCCGGGTCCAGACCGGGATGTGGTCGGTCAGCGGCTCGGCGGACATGATGACGCCGGCCGCGTGCACGCCGGGCTGGCGGATCAGGCCCTCGATGCCGCGCGCGGTGTCGATGACCTTCTTGACGTCCGGGTCGGTCTCGTAGAGGCTGCGGATCTCGCCGGCCTCGCTGTACCGGGGGTGGGTCGGGTCGGTGATGCCGGAGAGCGGGATGCCCTTGCCCATGACGTCCGGCGGCATCGCCTTGGTGATCCGGTCGCCCATCGCGTACGGGTAGCCGAGGACGCGCGAGGAGTCCTTGATGGCGGCCTTCGCCTTGATGGTGCCGTACGTGACGATCATGGCGACCTTGTCGGACCCCCACTTCTCGGTGACGTAGCGGATCACGTCACCGCGCCGGCGCTCGTCGAAGTCGATGTCGACGTCGGGCATGGAGATGCGCTCGGGGTTGAGGAAGCGCTCGAAGATCAGGCCGTGCGGGATGGGGTCGAGGTCGGTGATGCCCATCGCGTAGGCGACGAGCGAACCGGCCGCCGAACCACGGCCCGGGCCCACCGCGATGCCCTGGCTCTTGGCCCACATGATGAAGTCCGCGACCACGAGGAAGTACGCCGGGAACCCCATCTGCACGATGGTGTCCATCTCGTACTCGGCGAGCTTCTTGTGCTCCTCGTCGTACCCGTCCGGGAAGCGCCAGTCCATGCCCTCCCAGACCTTGGCCCGGAAGAAGTCCGCCTCGGACTCGTAGCCCTCCGGGATGGGGAAGCGGGGCATCAGGTTCTTGAACTGGAACATGCCCTCGGTGTCGACCCGGGAGGCGATGAGGAGCTGGCTGTTGCGGCAGCCCTCCTGCCAGGCGTCCGAGGAGTCCAGCGCGTACATCTCGGCGGCCGACTTGACGTAGTAGCCGGTGCCGTCGAAGCGGAAGCGGTCCGGGTCGGAGAGGTTCTTGCCGGTCTGCACGCAGAGCAGCAGGTCGTGGGCGCCGGCGTCGGCCTCGGTGGTGTAGTGCGAGTCGTTGGTGACCACCGGCGGGATGCCCAGCTTCCGGCTGATCTCCAGCAGCCCGTCCCGGACCCGCTTCTCGATGTCGAGGCCGTGGTCCATCAGCTCCAGGAAGTAGTTCTCCTTGCCGAAGATGTCCTGGTAGTCGGCGGCGGACTTCAGCGCCTCGTCGAACTGGCCGAGGCGCAGCCGGGTCTGCACCTCGCCGGAGGGGCAGCCGGTGGTGGCCATCAGGCCGCCGGACAGCTCGGAGATCAGCTCCTTGTCCATCCGCGGCCACTTGACCAGCCAGCCCTCGGCGTAGGACCGCGAGGTCAGCTTGAAGAGGTTGTGCAGGCCCTCCTTGTTCCGGGCCCAGATCGTCTTGTGGGTGTACGCGCCGGACGCGGAGACGTCGTCCTTCTTCTGGTGCGGCTGGCCCCACAGGATGCGCTTGGTGTTGGAGCGGGACTCCGGGGCGACGTACGCCTCGATGCCGATGACGGGGGTGATCCCGGCGGCGGTCGCCTGCTTGTGGAACTCCGCGGCACCGTACATGTTGCCGTGGTCGGTCATCGCGACGTGGGTCTGCCCCAGCCGCTCGACCTCCTTGAACAGCTGCTTCAGCCGGGCGGCACCGTCCAGCATCGAGTACTCGGTGTGGACGTGCAGATGCGCGAACGGCTGGTCGCTCAAGGCGGGGCCTCCGGAGGCTCTGGTGCTGGTCTGGTGGGCCGGTGGACGTGCTGGTCACAGGGCGTGCCCTGGAAATGGGTGTGGCCCGGAACACCTCTCGGGGTCCGGACCACCACTCACACGTTCACGCGTCCACTCTAGCCCGCCCGCCCCCGGGCCAGACGCACGGCGGCGGCCTCCCGGACCGCCGTTTCCTCCATCGGGTCGTCGCGCAGGACGACCAGACGCGCTCCCACCTCGGGCCGTTCCGGAGCGTGCTCGATCCCGGACAGCCGGGCACCGGGTTCGCAGTCCCAGAGCGACTCGGTGTACGCGTCGGCCAGACCCGCCGAGCCGATCGCCGCGAGCGCCTCGAGGTACCCGGGCCGCTCCGAGGAGTGCGGGGTCCACAGCCAGAACCGCCGCAGCAGCGACGCCGCGCCCGCCGCCCGGGGGCCGGACCGGGCCAGCCGGCGGGCGAGGTGCACCGGTCCGCACCAGGACCGGTCGACCCACCGCTGCTCCAGCTCGGCGATCAACGCCGGGACGTCCGGCGGGGCGTCCTGCGGCGGCGCCCCGTGGTCCGGCGCCGGCCCGGCGGCCACGGCCGGCCCGGCGGCCACGGCGGGCCCGGCGGCCTCGGCGCGGCCGGCCGGTCCGCCGCGCTCCAGCAGGTCCAGGACGCGGGCCGCGCGCTCGCCCGGTGCCCCGCCCGCCGCCCGCATCGCGGTCACCGGCCCGAGCGGCAGCTCCAGGTCCCGGAGCAGCCGGGCCAGGTAGAGGTCCCGGGCGTCCGCCCGCCGGTCCCAGCGCCACTCCCAGCGGATGCACCCGTACACCAGCTCGGCCGCCGACGACGGGTCCTCCGCCGCCATCCGCGCGCCCAGGCCCCGGCCGCGCTGGAGCAGGCCGGGGAGCGTCCCGGCCGGGGCGTACTCGTGTCTGCGTTCTGCCACGGGCTCGTTCAACCCCGCCGGTAGTACGTCTCGACCGGCCGGCGCGCCTCCTCGAACAGCGCCGGCCCCTCCTGCGGGACGGCCGGCCACGCGCCCGAATCCGGGTTGAGCTCGACCAGTTGCTCGGTCGCCAGGGCGTAGACGACCCGTCCCAGCCCGGAGCGGACGATCGCGCCCGTGCACATGCCGCAGGGCTGGCAGCTGGTGTACATGGTCGTCCGGGCGGCCGTCTCCGGGGTCAGCTCCCGGGCGGCCCAGCGGGCGAGCTTGAGTTCGGGGTGGGCGGTGATGTCGTCGTCCCGCCGGACGGTGTTGTGGGCCTCCGCCAGGACCGTCCCGTCGGGTGCGGCCAGCAGCGAGCCGTAGGGCGCGTCGCCCAGCTCGACCGCCCGGGTCGCGATCGCGACCGCGCGCCGCAGCAGCGCCTCGTCGGCTGCCGTGATCACGATGTCCTCCTCCAGTGCTCCGAGACCGCCGTCAGATCCTGCCACGCCGCCTCGGGGCGGAGGGTCTCCGCCGGGTCCCCGTGGTAGGGGTCGAGCACCACCGTCCCGGCGCCGAGCCCGCGCAGTTCCGCGAGGTCGCCCATCACCTGCTCCAGGTCGCCCACGCCGGCGGGCCGTTCGGGGCCGGTCACCGGCGCGTCCGTCAGGCGCAGTGCGATCCGCGGCGCGAAGCCCGGCAGGGCGTGCTCGGCGAGCACCGAGCGCATCCGGGGGACGGGCAGCCGCAGCGGGTGCCAGGCGTCGCCGAACCTCGCCACCCGCCGGAGGGCCGCCTCGCTGTGCCCGCCGACCCAGACCGGCGGCGCGGTGGCGCCGCCGGCCCGCCAGGCCTCCCGCACCGCCCCCAGGGACTCGTCGGCCAGCCGGCCGCGCGCGCCGAACGGCACCCCGAGCGCCTCGAACTCCTGCCGTGCCCAGCCGACTCCGACGCCGAGCACGAACCGCCCCCCGCTGAGCCGGTGCAGGCTGTCCGCCATCCGCGCGACCAGCAGCGGGTGGCGGTACGGCAGGACCAGGACGGTCGTCCCGATCCTCAGCCGCCCCCCGCTCGCCCCGGCCAGCCAGGACAGCGTGGTGAACGGGTCGTAGAACGGCTCCGGGTAGCGCTGGGCCACGTCGGGCGTGACGGCCACGTGGTCCGACACCATCAGCAGGTCGAAGCCGAGGCCCTCGACCAGCGCGGCCCAGGCGCGGAGCGCGCCGGGATCGGTGCCCGGTCCGAAGTTCGGTACGTTGACGCCGAGTTGCATGCCCCGAGGCTATTGCCGAGGCCCTGCCGCCGGGAACCGAATCCTCCCGGTGTTCGGCCCCCTCAGCCGTGGATTCCCCGGTAACATCGCCCGGTGACCGCGAATCTCGACGACACCGACTGGGCGATCCTCGAGCAGCTCCAGCAGGAGGCCCGGATCTCGTTGAGCGAGCTGGGCCGCCGCGTCAGCCTCAGCCCCTCCGCCACCACCGAACGGGTGCGGAACCTGGAGTCACTGGGCGTCATCACCGGCTACCACGCCGCCGTGGACCTCACCGAGGTCGGCTACCCAGTGCTCGCCGTCGTCCGGCTGAAGTACCCGGGCAACCGCCACCAGCCGCTGCACCGCCTGCTCGCCGAGCGCCGCGAGATCCTGGAGTGCCTGCGCACCACCGGCGACGACTGCTACACCCTGAAGGTGGCCGCGACCTCCATGGAGCACCTGGAGGGCGTCGTCGACGAACTCGCCGGCCTCGGCAGCACCACCACCAGCGTCGTCTACCGCCAGACCCTGCCCCGCCGCGGTCCGTCCCGGCCCTGAGGGCGCCGCGCCACGGGACGGCCCGCGGACACCGCACCGGCCGGGACGGCCCGGGGGCGCCGCGTCAGCCCTCCAGGTCCTCCAGGTCGGCGAGGAAGTCGAGCGCGGCGGCCCAGGCCCGCTCGGCGGCCTCCGCGTCGTAGTCCGGCAGGTCCTGGTCGGTGAACAGGTGCCCGGCGCCCTGGTAGCGGTGCACCTCGACCTCGGCGCCCGCGCGCCGCATCCGCAGGTACCAGGCGTTCAGCCAGTCCTCCGGCTCGTACGGGTCCGGGTCCGCCATGTGCAGCTGCACGGGGATCGAGGTCGCCGCGTCCTCCCGCAGGTCGGAGGTGCCGTGCAGGAGCAGCAGGCCGCGGGCCTTCGCGTCGGCGAGCGCGAGGTTCTGGGCGACGGCGCCGCCGAGCGAGAAGCCGGCGTACACCAGCCCGCCCTCGGAGAGCGGGGCGACGGCGGTGACGGCCCGCTTCAGCAGTTCGTCGCTGCCGCCGATCTCCTCCTGGTAGGCGCGCGCGGCCTCGGAGTCGTCGAAGGTCCGCCCCTCGAAGAGGTCCGGGGTGTGGACGGTGTGCCCGGCGGCGCGCAGCCGGTCGGCGGCGGCGTGCACGGCCGGGCGCAGGCCGTGGGCGGAGTGGAAGAGGACGATCTGGGCCACGGTTCGGGGTCCTTCACCAGACGAAGTCAGGGGTACCCACCCATGATCCCGCATGCCCGGGCGAAGCCCCGGGTGGGAGCTGCGGCAAAAGCCCTGGCGGGAGCTGCGGCGGAAGCCCTGGCGGGAGCCGCGGCCCCCGGCGGCCCTGTCCGCCGGGGGCCGGGCGCCGGTCAGGCCTGCGGGGCCCGCGGAGCCGGCGGGGTCCAGGCCGCCACGAGGTCGAGCAGCCCGGGGAAGCGCGCGTTGAGGTCGTCGACCCGCACGTGGCTGCGGCGCTCCAGCCCGTACTGGCGCTGGCGCGTCACCCCCGCCTCGCGCAGGGCCTTGAAGTGGTGGGTGAGCGAGGACTTGGGCCGGTCGAGGCCGAACCAGCCGCAGGAGTGGTCGAAGTCCTCGGACTCCAGCAGCAGTTTGCGGACGATGGTCAGCCGCAGCGGGTCGCTGAGCGCGCCCAGCACGTTCTCCAGGCGCAGTTCGTCGACGGCCGGCTCGGCCAGCGGCTCGGGCAGGTCGGACGGCTCAGGGAGCACCTTGAAGGCGGGTGCGTCGGCCGTGGTCGTAGGCATAGGCAGCTCCTCGACTCCTCATAACTCGGTTCCTATGTAGTACGACTTCTATCGTACTGCATGCTAAGTTCGACTCGACTCGTACTGCTGGAGAGCCAACAGTCAGACCGGGAGGAACCGCCATGGCCAAGACCAGGACCGCACCCGTCCAGGCCGTCGAGGAGGTGCAGCGCACCGCGACCGCCGAGGCCACCACCACCACCGCCGAGGCCACCGCCGCGAAGCCCACCGCGCCGCTGTGGTGGGTCTGGCTGGCCGCCTGGCCGGTCACCGCCGTCTTCGTCCTCTCGAACGCCGCCACGCCGCTCTACGTGCTGTGGCAGCACGACATCGGCTTCTCCAAGGGCACCCTGACCGTGGTGTTCGCGTTCTACATCGTCGGCCTGATCGGCTCGCTGCTGGTCTCCGGCGTGGTCTCCGACCGGATCGGCCGCAAGCCCGTCCTGCTACCGGCCCTGGCCCTGGGACTCGCCGCCTGCCTGATCTTCGGAACCGCCACCAGCGTGGCCGCGCTGATCGTGGCGCGCCTGTTCACGGGCATCGCGGTCGGCGCGGTGGTCTCGGCTGGCATGGCCGCGGTCACCGACGTCGCCGGTCCCGAGCGCAAGCGGATCGCCGCCCTGCTCGCCTCCTGCGCGATGGTCTTCGGCGCCGGCCTCGGCCCGCTGCTCGCCGGTGTGCTCTCCGAGCTGGCCCCCGGGCCGACGGTCACCGTGTTCGTCGTCGAGGCCGTGGTGCTGGCCACCGCCGTGCTGGTCGTGCTGCGGATGCCGGTGCGCCGTCCGGAGAGCCGCGGCACCGGCGCCTGGATCCGGGTGCCCGGCGTCCCGAGCGGCAACGGCCGCCAACTCGCCCTCGGCATCGCGGTGTTCGCCCCCGGCATCACCGCCACCTCGTTCGTGCTCTCGCTCGGCCCCTCGCTGCTGTCCGGCCTGCTCGGCACCACCAACCGGATCGTCGCCGGGGCCATGGCCTTCGTGATGTTCCTGACCGCCACCGGTGTGCAGTTCGCCGTCCAGAAGCTGCGCCGCCGCGCCATCCTGACGGCCGGCGCGGTGAGCACCACGCTGAGCATGGTCGCGCTGATCATCGCCGTGCACTCCGAGGCGGTCGCGGTCCTGATCGTCGCCGCGCTGCTGGCCGGCGCCGGCCAGGGCATGGGGCAGCTCGGCGGCCTGTCGCTGCTCAACTCCACCATCGCGCCGCAGCGGCTCGCCGAGGCCAACGCCGCCCTCAACGTGGGCGGTTACATCCCGGCCGGGATCCTGCCCGTCTCGGCGGGCTACCTCAGCGACGCGGTGGGCCTGACCAACGGCGCCACGATCTTCGGCGCCGTACTGACCGCCCTCGCGGTGATCGGCGGCCTGGTGGTCCTCGCGACCAAGCGCCAGGTGACGGACCCGGCCTGACCGGCCGTACGAGACGGCATGCCCTCCCGGGCGGCGGTGCACCGGCTGACCAGCGGTGCACCGCCCCCGGGCGTCCGTCGTTCCGGGCCGCGAACACCCGCCGCGCCCACGGCCGGCGGGCGCCCGCCGTTCCCGGCGCAGGGGCGGTGCGGACGGGGCGGGCTCACTCCGTCCGCATCGCCCGGAACAGCAGACCGCTCAGATCCCGCCAGCGCTCCACCACGTCGGCCCGTCCGCTGAGGACGTCGGAGACGTGCTGCGAACCGAAGAACGCCGACACCAGGGAGCGCGCCGCGTTCGCCGGCACCACCTCGGGGCGCAGTTCGCCCGCCTCCCGGGCGGAGGTCAGCAGGGATTCCAGCAGGGCGATCCAGTCCACGTAGGGGGTGGGCAGCTCGGCGTCGATCTGCGGGCGTTCGATCTGCAGCCGGGCACCCGCCTGGACGATCACGTCGTCCTGGAACGCGACGGCGGCCCGGTCCAGCATCCGGACGGCCGTCTCCAGCGGTCCGAGCCCCTCCCGGGCCACCTCATCGAGCAGTTTCGGCCAACGTGCGTAGTGTTCCTCGACGATCGCCACGGCCAGGGCCTCCTTGGTCGGGTAGTGGAAGTACACGGCGCCCTTGGTCATCTCGACCCGGTCGGCGACGTCCTTGACCGACGTCTGACGGAATCCCCGCTCGGTGAAGAGCTCGGCGGCCCCCATCAGGACCCGCTGCCGGGTCCTGGCGGAACGCTCCTGCTTGGGATCGGAACCCCGCCGAACTGGGGTTTTGGGCGCGGCGAAGGGGATGGTCTGCGGCTCCAGCATGAGGAACTCTCCGTGGTCGGTCGGCATGGCGCCGTGGTGGGGACGGCCTGCCTGCCGCGGTCGGTGGTGCTCGGTCGTGTGCAGTTCTGCTCGGTCGTGGCGGGTGTCAAAAATCTACCCCTCAATATTCCTTCCTGAAGGTATATTTCTCGACGTCGCCACGTGCCGCGTCGGGACGATACCGGCGCATGGGCTGGCACGGCGAGCCAGGAGGGGGATCCGCTCATGCACGTCATGCCTGGACTTGAACTGATGACCGGCCGACCGGGGCCGGAACACCACTGGAAGACCATGGAGTTCGGACAGCGCGTCCACCGCGCGTCCGTCCACAAGGCAGCGGACGCGGAGGTGCTGCTGACGGACTCGCAACGGCTCGGCGACGACCGCTTCGCGGTCGCGGCCCGCTGGGACCGCGACCACTACCTCTCCCACCAGGGCGGCTCCGTCTCCGATCCGGTGCTGCTGGCGGAGACCACCCGGCAGACCGCCATCCACCTGTCCCACCGCTTCCTCGACGTCCCCCACGGGCTGCCGTTCGTCCTGAGCGAGGCCTCCGTCGACCTCTCCGAGGAGCTTCCACCGGTCGGTCCGCAGGGCCTCGCCGTCGGGCTCGACGTCATCTGCCGCCGCCCCGCCGCGGGCTCGCGCCGCCTGCGCCTCGAACTGGACGCCGACGTGCTGGTCCGGCACCGCCTGATCGGGAGAACCCGGCTGTGCTGGGAGCCGATGGAGCCCGGCCGCTACGCCATGCTGCGCCGCCGCGGCGGCGGCGAGCCCACCACCGCGCCGCTGCCCGAGCCGCCCGGCACCCCGCTGCCGCCGGCCGCCGTCGGCCAGCGCGCCGAACGGGACGTGCTGATCGCCGCCGATCCGGCACGGTGGAACGCCTGGTGGCTGCGGCTCGACCCGGACCACCCGGTGCTGTTCGACCACGAGTCCGACCACATCCCGGGCATGGCGCTGGTGGAGGCGTTCCGGCAGGCCGGACGGGTGGCCGCGGCGGACCGCCGACCGGGTGCGGGCGGCGTCACGCTGCTCACGGTCAGGTTCACGGCCTTCGGCGAGCTGGACGCCCCGGTGTCGATCACCGCCGAGCCGGCCGGGCGCGGCCGCGGCACCTTCGCCCTCCGCGCCCACCAGGGCGAGCGGGAACTCGCCGGCGCCACCGTCCGCTGCGGCGCGGCGGAGCCGGCCCGGGCCCTGCTGGGGACGGCGTGCTGACCACTTCTCCCGGGGGCACTCCCCCGACCGGCACCGTCACCACCCCGCCGGCCACCGGCCTCACCACCCCGACCACCGGCCTTCCGGCCGCCGGCCGCGCACCGGACCGGCCGAACACCACCGGCGCCCAGGAGGCGTTGACCCTGCTCACCGAACTGGCCCGCCGCGACTCCCCCGCCGCCGAGGAGCAGCGCAGGCTCACGCCCGAGGTCGCCGCCGCCCTGGTCGACGCGGGCTTCCCGCGCCACTTCGTCCCGGCCCGCTGGGGCGGCAGGGCCGGCACCTTCGCCGGGCTGCTCGCCGAGGCCTCCGCCGTCGCCGAGGCCTGCGCCGCCACCGGCTGGTGCGCGGCCCTGTTCGCGGCGCACGGCCGGCTCGCCGCCTACCTGCCCGAACAGGGCCGGCGCGAGCTGTGGGCGGACGGCCCGGACGTGCGGATCGCCGCGTCGGTCGTCCCGCCGCAGGGCCGGGCCAGCGAGGTGGCCGGCGGCTGGCGGCTGGACGGCGAGTGGCGCACGGCCAGCGGGGTCGACCACGCCGAGTGGGTGCTGCTGGCCTCCTGGACGCGGGGGCCGGACGGCGACCGGGAGCACCGGATCTTCGCCGTGCCGCGCGCCGAGCTGACCGTCCGCGACACCTGGGACCCGGTCGGCCTGCGGGGCAGCGGCAGCAACAGCGTGACGGGCGAGGGGATCGTCGTCCCCGCGCACCGCTCGTTCCCGCTGAGCGCCCTGCTGAGCCCGCTGCCGGACGCGGCCCGCTGCCACCGGGTGCCGTACCCGATGGTCGCCGGGCTGATCTTCGCGATGCCGGTGCTGGGGGCGGCCCGGGCGGCGCTCGCGGCCTGGACGGACGAGTGCGGGGCGGGCGCGTCGGGCAGACCCGGCCGGAGCCTGCTGCTGGCCGGGACGTCCGCCCGGATCCACGCGGCGGGCCTGCTGCTGGAGTGCGCCGCCGACCGCGCGGACCGGGGCGCCGTCACCCCGCTCTCGGTGGCCGAGAACCGCCGGGACGCGGCCACCGCCGCCGCCCTGTGCCGGGACGCGGTGGACGAGCTCTTCCACGCCTCGGGCCTGCGCGGCCAGTCCGCGCACAGCCGGGTGCAGCGCGCCTGGCGGGACGTCACCACCGCGGCCGGGCACGGCGCCCTGGACGTCGAGACGGCCGCCGGGGCGTACCTGGAGGCGGCGCTGGCCGACCGGGGCGACCGATGACGGCGGCGCCGCCGCGGGTGCGCCCCGCGCTGGCCTTCTTCGACGTGGACGAGACCGTGATCGCCGAGAAGAGCCCGCTCGCCTTCTGGCGGTACTGGCGGGACCGTCACCCCGGCCGGGTCGCCGCCGACCTCCCGGACCTGGCCGCCGAGGCCGCGGTCGCCCCGGACCGCGAGGCGCTCAACCGCCGGTACTACCGGCGGTACGCGGGCGTGCCGCTCGAGGAGCTGGAGGCGGCCGGCCGCGGCTGGTACGAGGAGTACCGCCGCGGCGCCGAGGCGTTCGTGCTGCCCGCCCTCGCCGCCGTCGCCGAGCACCGGGCCGCGGGCCGCGCGGTCGTGCTCGTCTCGGGCTCGATGCGTCCCCTCCTCGCCGTGCTGGCCGAGGAGTTGGGCGCTTCGGTGCTGGTCTGCACCGAGCTGCTGGTGGACGCCGCGGGCGTGCTGTCCGGCGAGGTGCGCCGTCCGATGATCGGACGGGCCAAGGCCGAGGCCGCCGTCCGGCTGATGCGCGAGCACGGCGCGGACCCGGCCGACTGCTTCGCGTACGGGGACCACGAGAGCGACCTCGCCCTGCTGCGCGCGGTGGGGCGACCGGTGGTGGTGGGGGGTTCCCCGCTGCTGAACGAGCACGCGGGACGTCTCGGCTGGCCGGTGATCCCGGCCGGCCGGGGCCCGCTGGAGGCGGAGCACGCATGATCAGTCCGGCGGACCCGAAGGCTGCGACACCATTCCGTCCCGATGGTATGTATGTGCTCTCGTTGATGACGGAGGGTACGAACATGGCCAAGCAGGAACGGGCGCTGCGCACACGGGAGAAGGTGCTGACGGCCGCGGCGGAGGTCTTCGCCTCGCAGGGCTACAGCAGCGCCACGCTCAACGCGGTGGCGGACCGGATCGGCATGACGAAGGGCGCGCTCTACGGGCACTTCCCCTCGAAGAAGTCGCTCGCCGGTGCGCTGATCGCCGAGTCCCGGCAGACCTGGACGAGCCTGCGGGCCGAGTACGACGCGCCGGGCGCCGACGCCCGGCGCGTCCTGGAGGGCGTCGTCGTGGGCTTCGCCGACCGGCTGCGGTCGGACGTGCGGCTGCGGGCCGCGCTCCGGCTCGCCGCGGACTGCCCGCACCTGGCCCGGGCGCTCTCCGGCGTCCTGGCGGACATGCGCAGCACCCTGACGGACCTGGTCCGCCGGGCCCAGCGCGACTGCGGCTTCCCCGGCCACTCGCCGCGGCTCGTCGCCGAGTTGCTGATGATCGTGATGTACGGGCTGTTGAGCGCGCCCGACGGGTTCGCCGAGAGTGTGGGCGCGCCCGGCGGGGAGCCGCTGTGGCGACTGCTGTTCTCGGCCCTTTCGGCCGGCGGACGGCCGGATTCCGCCGCCGGAGGCAACGGCGCCGTTTCGGGCCCGTAAAACATACCTTCTGGAACGAATTCTTGTGTCATGCTGACTCCGGGCCTCGACGGGGCGCGGGGTCGGCAGGGCGCATCCCTGCTCGGCAGGGCAACGACGCTTGGAGGAAGCCGATGAGCGTGCTGGACGAGTGGACGGGTCGACGCACCCCGACACGCACGGGCCTCGCCGCCCCCGGACCGGACCCGGACGACGGCGCCCTGCTCCGCGCGATGACCGACGCCCGGGAGGTCGACGATTTCGACATGCGACACCTCCGGTATTTCCTGACCGTGGTCCGTGCCGGCACCGTTTCGGCCGCCGCCCAGGAACTCCGGATTTCCCAGCCGAGTCTCAGCCAGCAAATCCGACGACTGGAACAGAGAATCGGCGCCGCACTGTTCATCCGGAGTTCCCGCGGCGTTGAACTGACGGCCGGCGGCCGGGCATTCCTCCGGGAGATCCAGGGAATTCCCGGCCAGCTCCGATCGGCCATCGCCGCCGTCGCCCCGGCACCCCAGGTGTGGCAGGTCGGCGTGTGCGGAGGAGTCCCCGCGGACGTCCTCATCGAAGTGCAGCACGGGCTCTCCGGCCGCCGCACCCACGGCGGCCACCAGCACGGCGCGAAACTGCGGATGCGCTCGGTGGACGTGGCGGACCAGGGCGAGCTGCTGCAGCACGGCGAGATCGCCTTCGGCATCGTGCGACTGCCCGTCCCGATGCCGCACCTGGTGCGCGCGGTGGTGCGGGACGAACCGCTCGGCGTCGTGATGGCGCGCGAGCACCCGCTCGCCGCCAGAACCGAACTGACCCTGCGGGACCTCACCCGCCAGCGCCTGCTCTGGTACGACGAGGGCTGCGCGCCCGGGTTCGCCCAGTCCGTCCCCGCCCACCTGGCCCGGCTCGGCTGGAACTCGGTGCTGCACCCGGTCGACCAGGACCAGCACGCCCTGTTCCTGCACGCCCTGCGGACCACCCCCGACCTGGTGGCCCTGCGCCCGCGCCGCGCCGTGGAGGGGGAGCCGCACCTGGTCTGGCGGCCACTGCCGGCCGCCCGCCCGCCCCGCGAGCGCCTCGCCGTCACCGCGCTGCGCGACGGCCACACCGCGCGCGTCCTCCAGGAGGTGGCCGCCGAGCGCGGCTGGCTCTTCCTCTCCGACTAATCCCCCCCCCGCTGTTCCTGCGCCTCCCTGCGCCGGGACCCCCTGACGGGCGTGCGATCCGGGCCTCCCCCGAACCCGGATCGCACGCCTTTTCGTTTCCCCACCCACCCGGCACCCAGCCGGTATAGCGCCCCCTTATGGCAGTCACACGGTTTACGTCTTGGACGCCGTTCGAATGCCGCGGCTAATGTCTTCACCAGAGCGCGGCACCGAACCGCACGACACGACGCCGACACGGCGCGCACGACACGGCGCCGCACGGCTCAGCACCACGCGGGCTCCTTTCCGGAAACGGTTCCGAATCCGTGGGAACGCCCCGCCCCCACCGCGCGGAATTCACCGTCGAATTCGCCGCGCCACCCCGTCCTCTCGGCCCGCCGGGCCGGACCGCGCCATGCCATCGAACCGGACCAAGGGAGCATCGTGATCTCGACCAAGCTGACGGAACTGCTCGGCATCGACCACCCGGTCGTCTGCGCCCCGATGGGCGGGGTGACCGGAGGTCGGCTGGCCGGCGCCGTGACGGCCGCGGGCGGCCTCGGCCTCGTCGGCGTCAGCTACGGCGACCCGGCGTTCATCGACGAGCACCTGCCGCAGGCCGCCGGCACCGGCGGTGTCTGGGGCGTCGGATGCGTCATGTTCACCTTCGACGAGCGGCCCGGACTGTGGGAGAAGGTGCTCGGCTACGCCCCGCCGGTGGTCGAGCTCTCCTTCGGCAGCGCGACGCAGGTGCAGAAGTACGTGGCCTCCGCGACCGAGGCTGGCTCCAAGGTCGTCGTCCAGGTGCACGACCCCGACCAGGCCGCCGTCGCCCTGCGGGCCGGGGCCCACGTGATCGTCGCCCAGGGCGCCGAGGCCGGCGGGCACCACGCCTCCCGCGCCACCCTGCCCCTGATCCCCGCCGTCCTGGACGTCACCCGGGGCCGGGTTCCGGTGGTCGCCGCCGGCGGCTTCGCGGACGGCCGCGGCCTCGCGGCGGCGCTCGCCCTCGGCGCCGACGGCGTGATGATGGGCACCCGGTTCGCCGCCACCGAGGAGTCGCTGGCCTCCGCCGGATTCAGGTCCCACCTGCTCTCCGCCCGCACCGCGGACACCGTCAACACCCGCTCCTTCGACGTCGTGCGCGGCATCCCGTGGGACGAGGTCTACACCGCCCGCGCCGTGGCCAACGACTTCACCCGCACCTGGACCGGCCGGGACGCCGAACTGGCCGCCCGCCGGGGCGAGATCGAGCCCGCGTGGAACGCCGCCGTCGCCCGCGACGACACCACCCAGCGCGCCATGCTCGTCGGCGAGAACCTCGACCAGATCCAGGACATCCAGCCCGCCGCCCAGGTCGTCCACGGCGTCGTCGCCGACGCGGAGCGGATCCTCTCCGGGCTCTCCCGGCGCCTCGGCGTCCCCACCGCCTGAGCCCGCCCCTTCCTGCTGCCGACCCCCTGCCCGGCTCCCGCGGCCCGGTGTCCGCTCCGTTCCGCCCTGCTCCGTTCCGTCCCACTCCGTCCTGTTCCGTTCCGTCCACACCCACCCGGAGGACCCGTTGATCCACGTCCTGACCCTCACGTACCTGACCCCGCGTGAGACCGTCCTCGCCCACATGGCCGAGCACAAGGCCTGGCTGCGCGAACACGCCGACCAGGGCCGCATCCTGCTCAGCGGCCCGCGGCCCGACGGCGGCGCCGTCGTCATCACCGCCGACCTCGACGACATCCAGGTGCGCGAGCTGATCGAGAGCGACCCGTGGCACAAGCTGGGCATCGCCTCGTACGCCCAGCTCTCCTTCGAGGGCCGCAACGCCAGCCCCGGCGTGATCACCTCCCCGGTGCCGGACGACGGCGTCCTGCTGATCAACGTGGCCACCACCGACGACGCACCCGCCAGCGTGGACGCGCTCGCCTCGGCCGTCGACCACGTCGCCGCCACCGCCGACGGCTTCCGCGGCTCCCGCCTGCTGACCAGCGTCGACGGCGACGCCATGGTCAACTTCGCGGCCTGGTCCAGCCGGGCGGAGTTCGACGCGATCTTCCAGGACCCGGAGTTCATGCGCCGCTACCAGGCCTTCGCCGAGACCACCACGGGCGCCAAGTTCCGCCTCTACCGCACCAGCCGGGTCATCACACCCAACCGCTGAACCCACCGAGCCCCCACCCGCACACACCCTTCAGCCCCACCCGAGGAGAAGCAGATGTCCGACGCGACCACCCAGCCCCGGTACGACCTCATCGTCGTCGGTTTCGGCGCCGCCGGCCTGTCCGCCGCGCTGACCTACGCCGAGGCCACCGAGGGCCGCGAGACCCCGGCCAGGATCGCAATCCTGGAGCGCTCCAGCGAGGAGGACCGCGGCGGCGCCACCCGCTGGACCGGCGCCTTCCTGCGGATCGACGAGGACAAGCAGCTGGACACCGACTGGGCCGAGCACGTCAGCCGGGTCTCCGGCGGCCTCGCCGACATCGAGTACTGCCGCACCGTCGAGCGCGAGACCAAGCAGACCCTGGAGTTCGTCGAGAAGCACGGCGTCGAGATCGCCTTCGAGCACTTCCCGCTGCCGCACACCTTCGCCGCCGGCCGTCCGTCGATGGCCAAGCCGGCCAGCCCCCGCGGCGGCGGCGCCTCCATCGTCGAGCACCTCGGCTCCGCCCTGGAGCGGGACCCGCGCGTCGACATCCACTACCGGACCGAGGCACTGCGCCTGACCACCACCGAGGACGGCACCGTCGACGGCGTGCTGGTCCGCGGCTCCGACGGCCGCACCCGGCGCCTGACCGGCCGGGCCGTCGTGCTGGCCTGCGGCGGCTTCCAGGGCAACCCGGAGATGCTCGCCCGCTACGTCGGCGAGAAGGCCTGCGACCTGCCGCTGATCGCCCCCGGCATCACCAACAACCGCGGCGACGCGCTGCGGATGGCCCTGGAGCTGGGCGCCGACACCGCCGGCCAGTTCGACGGCATCCACGCCGAGCCCGTCGACACCCGGACGAACAAGGCCGACTCGGTGCTCTACGGCTTCGCCACCGGCATCTTCGTCAACCGCCGGATGGAGCGCTTCTTCGACGAGGGCCGCGACACCTGGGACAACACCTTCGAGCACGTCGGCTACGAGATCTGGAAGAACCAGGACCAGGAGGCGTACTGGATCGCCGACGCCAAGACCCTCGCCATCCCCGGCATCATGACCTCGCTGCTCAGCGACGTGCCGCCGGAGCAGGCCGACACCCTGGAGGAGCTGGCCGGCAAGCTCGGCATCGACGCCGAGGCGCTGGAGAAGACCGTCGCCGAGTTCAACGCGGCCGTCGGCCCCGGCGAGTTCGACCCGACCCGGCTGGACGGCAAGGCCACCGTCGGCATCGAGCCGAAGAAGTCCAACTGGGCCACCCCGCTGGACACCGCGCCGTTCATCGGCGTCCCGGTGACCTCCGCGATCTGCTTCACCTACGGCGGCGTCCGCACCGACCTGCACGGCCGGGTGGTCACCCCGTCCGGCACCGCCATCCCCGGCCTGTACGCGGCGGGCGAGGCCACCGGCCTCTTCTACCACGCCTACCCGCCGGCCACCTCGGTCCTGCGCTCGCTGATCTTCGGCCGGCTCGCCGCGCACCACGCGGCGGCCCAGCACCAGGCCTGAGCCACCCCAACCCACAGCACCTGGAGGAACCGTGAGCATCGTCAACATCGACGTCACCCTCCGTGACGGCGGTTACCGCAACGGCTTCAACTTCCCCCTGGACTACGCGCTGAAGCACGCCAAGCTCAGTGTCGAGGCGGGCTTCGACTGGATCGAGATCGCCTACCGCAAGGGCTCGCTCGTGCCGATCCCGAACCTCGGGCTCACCGGCCGCGGCGACGACGACTTCATCGCCGCCGTCGCCCGGGAGATCGGCCCCGAGCGGGTCGCGATGATCCTGCACCCGAAGAACATCACCGAGCACGACCTGCCCGCGATGTACGCCGCCGGGGCCCGCCTGGTCCGCATCATCCTGCCGTCCAAGGGCTACCAGCTCGGCCTGGAGTACATCCGCCAGGCCAAGGAGATCGGGTACACCGTCGGCGTCAACTTCGCCCGAATAAGCCAGTGGTCGGGCCGCGGCATCGTCGAGGTGGCCACCGCCGCCACCGACGCGGGCGCGGAGTTCGTCTACCTGGCCGACTCCAACGGGAGCCTGTCCCCGGTGGACACCACCGACCTCACCACCCTGACCAAGTCGGTCACCGGCGGCCCGGTCGGCCTGCACGCCCACAACAACCTTGGCCTCGCGCTGTCCAACGCGATCAGCGCGGTCGCCGCCGGCGCCACCTGGATGGACTCCTCGATCCAGGGCATGGGCAAGGGCCCGGGCAACCTGATCGCCGAACAGTGGCTGGCGCACCTCGACCGCACCGACGCCGAGGCCTCCGCCCGCCTCCACCTGGGCCACGCCCTGGAGTTGGCCGAGCTGCTGCTCGCCACCGTCCCGGAGGGCACCCCCTCCCTCCCGCTGCCGGACCTCGTCCTGGGCCGCTACGACCTGCCGGTCGAGCACCGCAAGGACGTGACGGGCGGCAGCCACCACGAGGGCATCGCCACCGCGCGCACCCTCGCCACCGTCCGGTGACGACCACCGGACGGACCGTACCGGCGGCGGTCTTCGGACCGGAGACCGCCGCCGGCGCGGCACACGCCCTCGTCCTCGCCCCCGTCACCCCCGGTTGGGACGGCGGAGCCTTCTTCGCCCCCGTCACCCGGGCCCTCACCGGGGCCGGCCTGCGGGTGACGGTGGTGGACACCCTGTCCGTCGTGGACGAGGGGACCGGCTCGCTGGCCGCCCTCGCCGCCCGCTGGCGCGAACTCCTCGGCCGCTACGGCCCGGTGGACCTGCTCTGCGGCAACGCCCTCGGCGGAGCGGTCGCCCAGGCGCTGCTGCCCGACCTCGCCCCGCACACCGCGGCGCTGCTGGTCTCGGGCCCCGCCCGCAGCGACGCCGTCCTCGAGACCAGGCTCGGCGAGATCGCCGACCTGGCCGCCGGCGGCCGCTCCGGCGAGGCCCTGGCCCTGCTCGACCGGCGCGTCCAGCCGCACGGCCGCCGCCCCGCACCGGGGGCCGACACCCCCGCACCGCACGACCCGGAGGCCGGGCGCCGCCTCGCCGCCGGGATGCGGATGCTCCGCGGCTTCGACCTGACCGACGCGGTGCGCGCCCACCCGGGCCCGCTGCTGCAGATCGTCGGCGGTCACTCCCAGCTGGTCGGCCGCCGCCACACCGCGGCGGCCGGCCACCACCGGGTGCACGTCATCGCGGGGGCCGGCATGCGCCCCCACTTCGAACGCACCGCAGAGGTGTCCGACCTGGTCGGCGCCTTCCTGCGGGAGAAGGGACTCACCACATGAAGAGCGTCGCGGTCCTCCCCGGCGACGGCATCGGACCGGAGGTCACCTCCGCGGCCCTCGACGTCGTGGACAGGCTCGGCCTCCCGCTCGACCTGCGCTTCGGCGAGATCGGCTGGGAGTGCTGGCGCCAGGAGGGCGATCCGGTCCCCCAGCGGACCTGGAAGCTCCTGGAGGAGACGGACACCTGCCTGCTGGGCGCCATCACCAGCAAGCCGCTGCGCGAGGCCGAGGCCGAACTGCCCGACGGCCTGCGCGGCACCGGGCGCACCTTCGTCTCCCCGGTCATCCAGCTGCGCCAGCGGCTCAGCCTGTACGCCAACATCCGCCCGGTCGCCGACCTGGTCGACGGCCGCTTCGACTTCACGGTGATCCGCGAGAACACCGAGGGCCTGTACGCCGGTTACGACTTCCACGGGCTGGACGACGCGCTCTGGGCGCTGGTCCGCGACCACCCCAACGCCCAGGCCTCCGGCCCCGCTTCGACCAGCGTCACGCTGCGGCTGCAGACCCGCTCCGGCATGGACCGGCTGCTGCGCCACGGCTTCGAGTACGCCCGCTCGCACGGCTACGACCGGCTCACCCTGGTCGACAAGCCCAACGTGCTGCGCCACAGCGGCAACCACCTGCGCGAGCGCCTGGAACTGATCGCCGGCGAGTACCCGGAGATCGGCACCGAGATCCTCAACGTCGACGCCGTCGCCCTGTGGCTGGTCCGCCGGCCCGAGCGCTTCGGAGTGCTGGTCGCCGAGAACATGTTCGGCGACATCCTCTCCGACCTCGGCGCGGGCGTCATGGGCGGCCTCGGCCTCGCTCCCAGCGGCAACATCGGCGACCACGGCAGCTACTTCGAGCCGGTGCACGGCAGCGCCCCCGGCATGGCCGGCCAGGACCGCGCCAACCCGATGGCGATGGTGCTCACCGTGGCGCAGATGCTCGACCACCTGGGCCTGCCCGTCCCCGGCGGCGAACTCCGGGCGGCGGTCCGCGCGGTCGCCAGGCGGCGCACCACCGTCACCTACGACATGGGCGGCAGCAGCGGCACCCGCGAGGTCGCCCGGGCGGTCGCCGAACAGCTCGCCGCGGACCGGCCCGCCGAAGGCAGCTCGGCCGAGCCCCGTTCGGCCGAGCAGGCCGCCGCCGACCGCGCCCCCGAGGACGTGGTCGACCGGCTCGCCCGCCTCGACACCGCCTCCGTCTCCGACGCACTGGACAGCCTCGGCGTCGGCGGCGTCCTGGCCGGCATCGCCCCCCGGGTGCCCGGTGCCCGCGCCGCCGGCCGCGCCTTCACCGTCACCTACCAGAGCGTCGACAGCACCGCCGACGGCTTCCGCAACGCCGCCGACTACCTGGACGACGTGCCCGAGGGCTCCTTCGTGGTCGTCGACAACGCCGGCAGCACCAGCTGCACCAACTGGGGCTCGCTGCTGACCAGGCTGGCCCAGCGCCGCGGCGTGCGCGGCACCGCCCTGCACGGCTCGGCCCGCGACATCGCCGAGATCCGCGCCGCCGGGTACCCGCTGTTCAGCACCGGCGCCACCATGGTCAGCGGCAAGAACCGGGTGCAGCTCGCCGCCACCGGCCGGGACGTCGTCATCGGCGCGGTCACCGTACGGCCCGGCGACATCGTCGTCGCCGACGACAACGGAGCCCTGGTGGTCCCCGCCGAACACGCCGCCGAGGTCGCCGACCGGGCCGAACGCGTCGAACGGACGGAGAGCGCCATCGCCGGGGCCGTCGACGCCGGCCTGCGGCTCGACGAGGCCCGCCGCACGTACGGCTACGCCAAGCCCTGGGACGGCGGCGCCCAGCGGTCCCGTGCCTGACCCGGCGGGGAGCGTGGTGGTGGACCTCCACTACCACGCCGGCCCCGACCTCTACCGCCGCCGCCTCACCTCCCACGACGCGGGCCGGGCCTACCGGGACGTCGGCGGCTGGGTGGTGCTCAAGAGCCACCTCAGCTCCACCGCCGCCCGGGCCTGGGAGGCCCGCCAGGAGGGGCTGCCGGTCTCCGGGACGCTCGTCCTCAACGAGCTGGCCGGCGGCGTCCGGCCCCGGGCCGTGGAACAGGCGGTCTACGCCCACGGCCCGGACAGCCCGGCCCGCCTGGTCGTCCACCTGCCGACGCTGGTCGGCCACACCCACGCCTCGCCGCTGCGCCGCACCCCGTTCCACCCCCTGCTCGACCCCGAGCGGTGGCGGACCCGTCCCGTCCTCGACGACGACGGCCGGCTGCGCCGGGACGTGCGCGAGGTGCTCCGGGCGGCCCGCGACCTGCCGGTCGCGGTGGCCACCGGGCACAGCGACCGCGAGGCGGTGCTGCGCGTCGTGGACGAGGCGGTCCGGCTCGACCTGCCGCGCCTGCTCCTCACCCACGCCACCCACCCCATGTCGGGCTTCACCCCCGACGACCTCTCCGACCTGTCCCAGGTGCCCGGCCTGTACGTCGAAATCACCGCGCTGACCCTGCTGCTGGGGCACCGCGACGCCGGGCACCTCGGCGAGCTGGTGCACGCCCACCCCCGGGTGCTGTTCAGCTCCGACCTCGGACAGCCCGACCAGCCGGACGTGAAGGAATGGCTGGACCTGAGCGCGCAGTGGTTCCGGGCCGCCGGCCTGACGAGCCGGGAGGTCAGGGCCATCACCTGGGCCAACCCGGTGGACCTGCTGACGCCGTGAACGGACCTTCACCACTCCCCGACCAGGAGCAGTCATGAACGCCCGTACCGACCCGCACGCCGCCCTGCACGCGGACCTGCGCCACCTCGCGGACCTGCTCGACGAGACCCTGGTCCGCCAGGAGGGCCCCGAACTGCTCGGCCTGGTCGAGCAGGTCCGCCTGCTCAGCCGCACCGACGGCGAGGCCACCGCCGAACTGCTGCGCGGCGTCGAACCGGCGACCGCGGCCAGACTGGTCCGCGCCCTCGCCACCTATTTCCACCTGGCCAACGTCACCGAACAGGTGCACCGCGGCCGCGAACTGCGCGCCGCCAGGGAACGGGCCGGCGCCGCCCTCGCCCGCGTCGTCCAGCAGGCGGCGAGCGAGGCGCCGGAGGCCCTGGCCCGCGCCGTCGAGCGCCTGAACGTCCGCCCGGTCTTCACCGCCCACCCCACCGAGGCCGCCCGCCGCTCCGTCCTCACCAAACTGCGCCGGATCGCCGAGCTGCTGGAGGCCCCGGTCCCCGAGGCCGACCGCCGGCGGCACGACGCCCGGCTCGCCGAGACCATCGACCTGATGTGGCAGACCGACGAGCTGCGGGTGGTCCGCCCCGAACCCGCCGACGAGGCCCGCAACGCGATCTACTACCTGGACGAGCTGCACGCCAGCGCGGTCGGCGACGTCCTGGAGGACCTGACCGCCGAACTGGGCCGGGTCGGCGTCCGGCTCCCGGACGGCGCCCGGCCGCTGACCTTCGGCACCTGGATCGGTGGCGACCGCGACGGCAACCCCAACGTCACCCCCGAGGTCACCTGGGACGTCCTGATCCTCCAGCACGAGCACGGCATCAACGACGCCCTCGCGACGGTCGACGAACTGCGCGGCCTGCTGTCCAACTCCATCCGCTACACCGGGGCCACCGCCGAACTGCTCGGCTCGCTGGATCACGACCTCGCCCGCCTGCCCGAGATCAGCCCCCGCTACAAGCGGCTCAACTCCGAGGAGCCCTACCGCCTCAAGGTCACCGCGATCCGCCAGAAGCTGCTGAACACCAGGCGCCGGCTCGCCGGGGGCGGCCCGCACGAGGAGGGCCGGGACTACCTCGGCACCGCCGAACTGCTGCGCGACCTCACCCTGGTGCAGACCTCGCTGCGCGAACACCGCGGCGGCCTGTTCGCCGAGGGCCGGCTGGACCGGACGATCCGCACCCTCGCCGCCTTCGGCCTGCAACTGGCCACCATGGACGTGCGCGAGCACGCCGACGCCCACCACCACGTGCTCGGCCAGTTCGTCGACCGGCTCGGCGAGGAGTCCTGGCGCTACGCCGAGATGCCCCGCGACTACCGGCAGCGGCTGCTCGCCAAGGAGCTCACCTCCCGCCGGCTGCTCGGCCCGGCGCAGCTGGACGGCGCCGGGGAGCGGACCCTCGGCGTCTTCCACACCGTCCGCCTGGCCCTGGACACCTTCGGCCCCGAGGTCATCGAGTCGTACATCATCTCGATGTGCCAGGGCGCCGACGACGTCTTCGCCGCCGCGGTGCTGGCCCGCGAGGCCGGCCTGATCGACCTCCACGCCGGCACCGCCAGGATCGGCATCGTGCCGCTGCTGGAGACCACCGACGAGCTGAAGGCCGCCGACACCATCCTGGAGGACATGCTCTCCGACCCGTCCTACCGGGCCCTGGTCGCCCTGCGCGGGGACGTCCAGGAGGTCATGCTCGGCTACTCCGACTCCTCCAAGTTCGGCGGCATCACCACCTCCCAGTGGGAGATCCACCGCGCCCAGCGCCGACTGCGCGACGTCGCCCACCGCCACGGGGTGCGGCTGCGGCTCTTCCACGGCCGCGGCGGCACCGTCGGCCGCGGCGGCGGCCCCTCGCACGACGCGATCCTCGCCCAGCCCTGGGGCACCCTGGAGGGCGAGATCAAGGTCACCGAGCAGGGCGAGGTGATCAGCGACAAGTACCTGGTGCCGTCGCTGGCCCGGGAGAACCTGGAGCTGACGGTCGCGGCCACCCTCCAGGCCTCCGCGCTGCACACCGCGCCCCGCCAGTCGGACGAGGCCCGGGCCCGCTGGGACGCCGCGATGGACGTCGTCTCCGACGCCGCGCACGAGGCCTACCGCGCCCTCGTCGCGGACCCGGACCTGCCCGCCTACTTCCTCGCGTCCACCCCGGTCGACCAGCTCGCCGACCTCCACCTCGGGTCCCGGCCTTCGCGCCGCCCCGACTCCGGCGGCGGACTGGACGGCCTGCGGGCGATCCCCTGGGTGTTCGGCTGGACGCAGTCCCGCCAGATCGTGCCGGGCTGGTATGGCGTCGGCTCCGGGCTGAGGGCGCTGCGCGAGGCGGGCCTCGGCGAGGTGCTGGACGAGATGCACGACCAGTGGCACTTCTTCCGCAACTTCGTCTCCAACGTGGAGATGACCCTCGCCAAGACGGACCTGCGGATCGCCCGGCACTACGTCGAGACCCTGGTGCCCGCCGAACTGCACCACGTCTTCGCCGCGATCGAGGCCGAGCACGACCTGACCGTCGGCGAGCTGCTGCGGATCACCGGCGAGCGCGAACTCCTGGACGCCCAGCCGGTGTTGAAGCAGACCTTCGCGGTCCGCGACGCCTACCTCGACCCGATCTCCTACCTCCAGGTCGCCCTGCTGAAGCGCCAGCGGGAGGCCGCCGCCGCGGGCGAGGAGCCCGACCGCACGCTCTGCCGGGCCCTGCTGCTGACCGTCAACGGCATCGCCGCCGGCCTGCGCAACACCGGCTGAACCCCGGTCCGCGAACCCCGTCAGCCCCCCACCGGCCCCACAGCCCCAGCGGCCCCCACACGAGAAGGCCCCCCATGACAGAGCCACCCGACCAGCAGAACGCCCCCTCCCGGCGCGGCGTGCTGCGCACCGCCGTCGTCGCCGGCGCCGCCCTGGCCGTCCCGCTCGCCGGCGGACTCCCCCAGGCCGAAGCCCGGGGCGAGAACCCGCCCGGCCACCCCTCGACCGGCTCGCTCGGCGACCAGTCCGCCGTCCGCAGCCTCACCCTGGGCGACGTCCGGCTCACCTACGTCGTCGACGCCGCCATGGAGCTGGACCGCACCGGCTTCCTGCCCGCCGTCCCGTCCTCCTACTGGGAGCAGCACCCCGAGGAGGTGGCACCCTCCGGCCGGATCGCCGCCTCGGCGGGCGGTCTCCTGGTCGAGCGGGGCCACCGCCGGCTGCTGATCGACGTGGGCCTCGGCGCCAACCTGCTCCCGCCCTCGCTCGGCGTCTCCCGGGGCGGAGCGCTGCTGCGCACCCTCCGGGCCCTGCGGGTACGGCCGGAGACCGTCGACACGGTGGCCTTCACCCACCTCCACACCGACCACACCGGCATGGGCTTCACCACCACCCCGGGCCGGGCACCGCGCAAGGCGTTCCCGCGCGCCGGCTACCTGGTGGCCGGCGCCGAGTGGGAGCCGTTCTGGGAGCACCGGATCAAGGTCGGGGCGCCGTCCTGGGACGACTTCATGCTGCCGATGTCGAAGGTGCTGCGCCGCTTCGACGACGGCACGCGGGTCTGGCCCGGCGTCACCGCGCTGATCACGCCCGGCCACAGCCCGGGCCACACCACCTTCGTCGTCTCGGCCGGTGGCGGGCGGCGGATCCTGGTGTTCGGCGACGCCTTCCACACCCCGGCGCAGGTGGCCCACCCGGAGTGGCCGTCCGGACCGGACACCGACGTCGACAAGGTGCTCAGGGCCCGCCGGACGCTGCTCGCCGAGCTGCGCCGGCCGCACACCTACGGCTTCGCGTTCCACTTCGGCGACCAGGCCTTCGGCCGGGTCGGGGACGACGGCCGCTGGCACCCGGTGCCCGCCCGTGCCCTGCTGCCCGCCCCGATCCGGCTGCCGTAGTCCCCGTCAGGACGCCCCTCGTCCCCGCACCCCCGACGGGACACCGCTCGTCAGGACACCACGTCCTTGCGCCCGAACCCGCGGAACGCCAGCGCCAGCAGCACCACCGCGTACGAGAACGACAGCGAGACGCCCTGCAGCATGCCGCCCCACTCCAACTGCGGCTGCAGGGCGTCCGCCCACGCGTACTGCCAGTGCGCCGGCAGCCACTCCCGCAGGCCGCCCAGCGCGGTGACGGCGTCCAGCACCCCGGTGATGATGGACACGAACACCGCCCCGCCGACCGCTCCCAGCGGCGCGTCCGTCGCCGTCGACAGCCAGAAGGCCAGTGCGGCGATCACCAGTTCGCTGAGGAAGACGAACGCCACCGCCAGCGCGATCCGGGGCAGCGCCTCACCGGCCGGCAGCGTGACCCCGGTGGGCAGTTTCAGGTCCCCCCAGCCGTACGCGGCCGTGCCGACCACCAGCCCGATCGCCGGCAGCATCACCACGGCCGCCGCCGAGAACGCCAGCCCGACCAGGAACTTGCGGGCCAGCAGCCGGGCCCTCGGCACCGGCGCGGCCAGCAGGTAGCGCAGCGAGGACCAGCTGGCCTCCGAGGCGACGGTGTCCCCGCAGAACAGCGCGACCGGGATCACCAGCATGAAGCCGGTGCCCACGAACAGCATGGTGACGGCGAAGTTCGCCCCGGAGTACGTGGCCAGGTCGATGAAGGTGGTCCGGTCCGGGCGTCCCGGGGTCCCGCCGATCTGGAACGCGGCCAGGATGACGAAGGGCATCGCGGCCAGCACCGCACCGATCACCAGGGTGCGGCGCCGGCGCAACTGCCGGATCGCCTCCACCCGCAGCGGCAGGGTCCGGCTCGCCCGGTACCCCGGGGCGTGGTCCGTCGCGACGTCGCTCACGCCGCACCTCCGATCAACGACAGGAACGCGTCCTCCAACCGCCGCTGCGGCCCGGCGCTCTCCACCGGCACCCCCAGCCGCACCAGCTCCGCGAGCAGCTCACTCGCCGCCAGGCCGTCCAGCCGGACCAGCAGTCCGCCCTCGACGGCCTCCGCCGAGCCGACCCCGGCCAGCGCCCCGACCTTGGCGACCACCGACTCCGGGTCGCAGCTGTCGGCGACGCCGATCATCAGCAGCTCGCCGGCGCCGACGATCCCGCCGACCGGCCCGGCCGTCACCAGCTGCCCGCGGTGCATCACCACCAGGTCCGTACAGCTCTGCTCGACCTCGGACAGCAGGTGGCTGGAGACGATGACGGTCCGTCCGCCGGCCGCGTACCGGATCATCACCTCGCGCATCTCGCGGATCTGCGGCGGGTCGAGCCCGTTGGTCGGCTCGTCCAGGATCAGCAGGTCCGGCATGCCGAGCATGGCCTGCGCGATGGCCAGCCGCTGCCGCATGCCCTGCGAGTAGGTCCGCACCGCGCGGTCCAGCGCCTCCCCGAGCCCGGCGATGGCCAGGGCCTCGTCGAAGCGGGCGTCCTCCTCGGGCCGCCCGGTGGCCTGCCAGTACAGCCGCAGGTTGGCCCGCCCGGTCAGGTGCGGCAGGAAGCCCGCGCCCTCGACGAAGGCCCCGACCCGCGAGAGCACCGGCGCCCCGGGGCGCACCAGGTGCCCGAAGATCCGGATCTCCCCGGCGTCCGGCCGGATCAGGCCCATCAGCATCCGCAGCGTGGTGGTCTTGCCCGCGCCGTTCGGCCCGAGCAGGCCGAGCACCTGGCCCTGCTCCACCCGGAAGCCCACGTCCCGTACGGCGTAGCGGTCGTGGGCGCCCTTGTAGCGCTTGCTGAGGCCGCTGATCAGCAGCGGCACCGCGGCCAGCTCCGGGTCGAACTCCGGCCCGGCGGCCGCCGTACGCCGCCGCCGCACCAGCGGCAGCAGCACCAGGACGGCGGCCACCAGCACGGCCGCCACCGGCAGCAGCCAGGTCCGCGCGGGCAGCGGCGCCGACTCGGTGACCAGCTGCGCGTCGGTCGGCGCGGTGAGCGGCCCGGCCGGGGCGACCTGGTAGGCGGCCGGCTCGGCGGGCGAGGCGTACGCCAGGTCGGTGGAGGCCAGCACCAGCCGCAGCCGGTGTCCGGCGGGGAAGGTGTGGTCGACGGCCGGCAGCTTGACGGTCACGGTGGCGCCCGCGTCCGCGCCGGTCACCCGCAGCGGGGCCGCGAGCTGCTGCGGCAGCACCGCCTTGCCGTCCGGCCCGACGTCGTACAGCTTGGCGAACAGCACCGCGTCCGGCCGGTCCGCCGTCACCTTCACCGGTACGGTCGGCTGCCCGCTGAGGTCGAGCGGGGTGTCCAGCGGCGCCGAGTCGAAGGCGGCGCTCTGCCCCGGGAAGTCCAGCGAGAGGCCCGCCCCGAGCGAGGCGGCCTGGCTCAGGGCGCCGATGCCCGGCAGCGCCGAGATGTTCGGCGGCGCCCCGCCGGGCGGGTTGGCGAGCGGCTTCTCGCCGCCGGCCAGCTCGACCGTGCGGCTGCCGGTCCCGGCCAGGCCGGGGTAGCGGTCGGCGGAGGCGCCGCGCAGTACGGCCTGGAAGCCGGTGGAGTCCACGCCGCCGGTCCGGGTCACCCGGAAGGCCGGGCCGGTGTCGTTGCCGCGCCCGCGCAGGTAGTGGTCGAACCAGGCGGTCACCCGGTCGTCGACCCGGGCGCTGGTGTCCGTCCCGCCGTCGTGCCCGCCGGCGAACCAGTCCACCGCGACCGGTGCGCCGTTGGCCGCCACCGCCCGCGCGATCCGGTCCCCCTGGTCCAGCGGGAACAGCGAGTCCTGCTGGCCCTGCACGACCAGGGTGGGCGCCTTGAGCTGCGACGCGACCGAGGACGGGCTGGACTTCTCCAGCAGCGCGACGGCCTCCGGGTCGGCGTGCCCGGCGGTGGCGATCCGGTCGTACATCCCGCAGAGCGACTCCAGGAACCGCCCGCAGCCCACCGGCCCGTCCGCCGCGTCGGGCTGCGGGCCGGTGCCGCCGCGCGGCGCCCCGCCGGAGGGCCCGAGGTCCCCCGCCGAGCCGGTGGTGAAGAAGATCCCGGCCCACAGCTTCTTGAACACGCCGTCCGCCGCACCCGAGCCCTGCACGCCCTGCGGGAACAGCGCGTCGGCCAGGTTCCACCAGGTGATCTGGCTGGCCACCGCGTCGATCCGGTGGTCGTAGGCGGAGGCCAGCAGGGAGACGGCCCCGCCGTACGAGGCGCCGGTGATGCCGACCCGGGGGTCGCCGGGCCCGTCGAGCCGGACCTCGGGCCGCTGGGCCAGCCAGTCCACCAGGTGCTTCACGTCCTCGACCTCGCGGTCGGGCGCGTTCAGCCCGATCTTCCCGCCCGAGTGGCCGAAGCCGCGCGCCGACCAGGTCAGCACCGCGTACCCCTGTCGGGCGAGCTGCTGGGCGCGGTCCCGCTCGCCCTCCTTGGAGCCGCCGAAGCCGTGCGCGAGCAGGACCGCCGGGCGCGGGGTGGTGCCGGTGGTGAAGAAGGAGGTGTCCAGCTGGACCTGCTGGGCGCTGCCCGGCGTCTCCGGCATGGCGAGGAAACGATCCTCCTGATGGACCGCCTGCTCACCGCTCGAGGCCACCGCCGCGGTGCCGATCCCGGCGACCGCCACCAGGGCCACCGCCCCGGCCAGCACCCTGCGCCGCACCGATCTGCCGCGGCCCCGCCAGCGACGCCATGCCCCACCGAACTCCATGGGGGCTGATCGTATCCGCCGCCCGGGTAGGCGTCCGATAAAGCCGCCGCCCCTTTTGCCCGTTTCATACGGCTATGCGCCGGTATCGTACGGCTCACCCGGCTCCCCACCCCGAGAAGGTCCCGTGATCTGGCCGCTGATCACCCTGCTCGCCGTCGTCGCCGCCACCCTGGCGATCGGCTGGATCGTCGACCAGGTCCTCCAGCGGATCAGCGCCAGCCACCCCGAAGCCCCGGTCTGGTCACTGCTCCGCCGCTGCCGGCTCCCGCTCCAGCTCACCGTCGTCACGGCCCTGCTGCTCGTCGCCGACCCGCCGAAGCGGATCCTCCACCTGAAGGACGACGCCGGCGCGCACCACCTGGTGCTGCTGCTCCTGCTCGCCGCGCTCGGCTGGCTCACCGTCCGGGTGGTGGCCGCCCTCCTGGACGCCGTGCTCCGCCGCTACGAGACGGTCACCGAGGACCCGGCCCGGGTGCAGCGGGTCCGCACCCAGATCGGCATGCTGCGCCGGGTGGTCAGCGCGGTGATCGTCGTCGTCACCATCGCGGTGATGCTGCTGACCTTCACCGCCATGCGCAGCGTCGGCGCCAGCCTGCTCGCCTCCGCCGGCATCATCGGCATCGTGGCGGGCATCGCCGCCCAGAGCACCCTGGGCAACTTCTTCGCCGGCCTGCAGATCGCCTTCGGCGACACCGTCCGGATCGGCGACACCGTCGTGGTGGAGGGCCAGCAGGGCACCGTCGAGGAGATCACCCTCTCCTACCTGGTGGTCCGGCTCTGGGACCACCGCCGGCTGATCGTCCCGGTCTCCTACTTCGTCAGCAAGCCCTTCGAGAACTGGACCCGCCGCGACCCGGGCCTGCTCGCCGCCGTCCTGCTCCACCTCGACCCCACCGCCCCGGTCGACGAGCTGCGCGCCGCCCTCCACGCCCACCTGGAGCAGCACCCGCTCTGGGACGGCGCGGAGTGGGCCCTCAACGTCACCGACACCACCCCCAGCACCATCGTCGTGCGCGCCACCATGACCGCCCGCACCCCCGACGACGCCGCCCAACTCCGCTTCGACGTCCGCGAGCACCTCCTCGCCCACCTGCGCGACGAGCACCCCCGCGCCCTGCCCCGCCTGCGCACCACCGACTCCTGACCCCGCCGGCCCGCCGCACCTCCCCCGCGAAGCGAAGGTCCCCGCGCCCCCGGAGGGGCGCGGGGACCGCGCACGGCGCAGGGCCGGGGCCCGCAGCCGACGGAGCCGGGCCCGGCTACAGCACCCGGGTCATCGTCCGGTGCGGTATCCCCGCATCGTCGTACACCGGCCCCTCGGCCAGGTAGCCCAGCCGCTCGTAGAACCCGAGCGCCTGCACCTGGGCGTGCAGCTCGACCTCGGTGGCGCCGTGTTCGCGCCCCGCCGCCTCGACCGCCCGGACCAGTTCGGCCCCGAGCCCGGTGCCCCGCGCGGCGGCGACGACCGCGAGCCGCCCGAGCAGCACCCGCCCCTCGACGCCTCCGGTCAGCTTCAGCGCCTGCTCCCCGAAGATCAGCCGCGCGGTCCCGAGCGCCGCGCCGTCGGCGCCGACGGCCAGCAGGTGCAGCGAGGTGCGGTCGTACTCGTCGTACTCCAGCTCCTCCGGCACGTTCTGCTCGACGACGAACACCTGCCGCCGGACCTCGCGGGCCAGCGCAAGGTCCGCCTCCCCCTCGGCGACCCGTACCGCCGCCCGCACGTCAGCTCTCCGCCGCGATGACGTCCAGCGCCCGCTGGAGGTCCGCCGGGTACTCGCTGCTGAACTCGACCCACTGCCCGTCCGCCGGGTGCTCGAAGCCGAGCGAGACGGCGTGCAGCCACTGCCGGGTCAGCCCGAGCCGCTTGGCGAGCGTCGGGTCGGCGCCGTAGGTGAGGTCCCCGACGCAGGGGTGGCGCAGCGCGGACATGTGGACGCGGATCTGGTGGGTCCGGCCGGTCTCCAGCTTGATGGCCATCAGGGAGGCCGCCCGGTACGCCTCGATCAGGTCGTAGTGGGTGATCGACGGCTTGCCGTCCCGCGTCACCGCCCACTTCCAGTCCGAGCTGGGGTGGCGCCCGATCGGCGCGTCCACCGTGCCGCTCAGCGGGTCCGGGTGCCCCTGGACCAGCGTGTGGTACCGCTTCTCGGTGATCCGGTCGTGGAACTGCCGCTTGAGGTCGGTGTACGCCCGCTCGGACTTGGCGACCACCATCAGCCCGGAGGTGCCGACGTCGAGCCGGTGCACGATGCCCTGCCGCTCGGCCGCCCCCGAGGTGGAGATCCGGTACCCGGCCGCGGCGAGGCCGCCGATGACGGTGGGGCCGGTCCACCCGGGGCTCGGGTGCGCGGCGACGCCGATCGGCTTGTCGACGAGCACGATGTCGTCGTCGTCGTGGACGATCCGCATGCCCTCGACCGGCTCCGCGACGATCTGCACGGGGGCGGCGGGGGCCGGGATCTCGACCTCCAGCCAGGAACCGGCGGTCACCCGGTCCGACTTGCCGGCCAGGGCGCCGTCGAGCGTCACCTTGCCCTCGGCGGCCAACTCGGCGGCCTTCGTCCGGGAGAAGCCGAACATCCGGGCGAGGGCTGCGTCGAGGCGCTCGCCCTCCAGGCCGTCGGGTACGGGGAGGCTGCGGATCTGCGCTGCGGTACTCACCCGTACGAGTATGCCGGAAAGGCGGCCCCGCCCTTCCCGCCGGCGGTCCGGAGGCGGCCGGGGCCCTACTTCCCGGTCTCGCCGCCCTGGTCACCCCTGTCGTCCCGGTCGCCCTTGCCGGCCCGGTCGCCGCCGTCGCCCTTGTCGGCCTGGTGGTGCACGGTCCCGTCCGGGTTGCTGCCCTTGAAGGAGAGCAGCACCACGAGGATCCCGCCGCACACGATCGCCGAGTCGGCGAGGTTGAAGACCGCGAAGTGCTGGACGGAGATGAAGTCCACGACGTGTCCGCGGAAGACGCCCGGCGCGCGGAACAGCCGGTCGGTGAGGTTGCCGAGCGCGCCGCCGAGCAGCAGCCCGAGGGCGAGCGCCCAGGGCAGGCTGTACAGCCGGCGGGCGATCCGCCAGATCACCACGATGACGGCGGAGGCGATCATCGTGAAGACGACGGTCAGCGCCTGCCCCATGCCGAAGGCCGCGCCGGAGTTGCGGATCACCTGGAGGGTGACGACATCGCCGACGACCTTGATCGCGGCGTGGTTCTCCAGCCTGGCGACGACCAGCAGCTTGCTGCCCAGGTCGATCAGGAAGGCGAGCACCGCGACGACCAGCAGCACCCCGATCCGCCGCGGCCCCCGGGGCTTCTCCACGGCCGTCGCACCGGCCGCCGCCTCGCCGTCGGCCGCGGCCGCGCGCGCGGGCTCGGTGGGATCGGCCACGGCCACCTCCACGGCATCGGCGGGGGTCGGGACGGCGCCGTCCCGGGTCTGAGGGGAACCTTGCGTACTGATGATCCGCTCCGCTGCCGATGGAGCTCCCCCCGCAGGAGGTGGGGGAGGGTGTTGGGCCGGTTGCCGCCCTGGAATCCGCCGGGGAACCGCTTCGGACGTGTCGGGCGACGTTACGGGGTCGAGCGTACGGCAAGCCCGACCCCCCGCGTCGCCCCGGTGGCCCGGTTCAGCGGCGTTCCTGCTTGGCCTTGCACTGCACGCAGAGCGTGGCCCGGGGGAAGGCCTGCATCCGGGCCTTGCCGATGGCCTGCCCGCAGGACTCGCAGGTGCCGAAGCCGACGCCCTCGAGCCGCTCCAGGGCGCGCTCCGTCTGGGCGAGGCTGTCGCGCGCGTTGTTGGCGAGCGCCAGCTCGCTCTCCCGCGAGATGTTCTTCGTACCGGCGTCCACCTGGTCGTCGCCGGCTCCGTCGTTGGAGTCACGCATCAGGCCGGCGATGGCGGCGTCGGCGGCGTCGATCTCGCCGCGCAGCCGCTCCAGGTCGTTGATCAGCTCGTCGTGCAGCTCGTGGACCTCGTCGGCCGTCCACGGGTCCTCGCCCGGCCGGACCGGCAGCGTGGCCGGGTCGACGGCCTCGGCTCCGCGCGACGCGGTGACGGTGTCGGTGCTGCTCTGAGGTGCGGTAGTGGTCACGGTCCCCTCCCCTGGATCGGCCGCCACGGCCTTGCGTGCCCGCTTGGTGGCGGTACCCGCGCCGGTTGCCTTATCAGCCATGGCTTCGACCCCATCTACGAACGAATCGAGCCGCCGGTTCCCGGCGGCCTCCAGTGCCGGAACGATAATCCCGATCAAAACCGGTCACAACATGACATACCGACGCCTCACGATGATCCCACCCAGGCAGCCGCCCCAGCCGCCACGCCTCGCGCGACGAGAGACTTGTGCCCACCTCACCCCCGCCTAACCACCCCCGTCCGCGCACCCGCGGCCCCCGCCGGAAACGCTTTGGACAAACCGGCTCGCCCGGCCGATACACTGGCCCTGCAAGGCGCAGATGGGACGAGTACCGACGTACGCAGCCACCAGCGACCCGGGGACGGTGCGAGCCCGGGGGTGTGCACGGCGGGAAGATCACCCCGGAGCCGCCGGAAGAACGGCCACCGCCCAGCCGCGGCGGCCCAGTAGAACCGGCTGCAAGCCCAAACAAGAGGGCCGCAACGCACCACCGCGGCCAAGGAGGGTGGTACCGCGGGACGGCCGGTCCGTCTCGTCCCTCCGGAGGATCCAGTCCCAGCATCCGCCGGAGGTAGACGCCCGCGATGAGCTCCCAACCCGTCACCCACCACCACCCTTCCGACGACGCGCTGCGCGCGGCTCCGCTGTACCACCCCGTCCCGGCGCAGGTGGACCTGCCTGCCCTGGAGCACCAGATCCTGTCGTTCTGGCAGGACAACAAGATCTTCCAGCGCAGTCTGGAGCAGTCCGAGGGCCGCCCCGAGTGGGTCTTCTACGAGGGCCCGCCGACCGCCAACGGCATGCCCGGCGCCCACCACATCGAGGCCCGCGTCTTCAAGGACGTCTTCCCGCGCTACCGCACGATGAAGGGCTACCACGTCGCCCGCAAGGCCGGCTGGGACTGCCACGGCCTGCCCGTCGAGCTGGCCGTCGAGAAGGAGCTGGGCTTCTCCGGCAAGCAGGACATCGAGGCGTACGGCATCGCCGAGTTCAACGCCAAGTGCCGCGAGTCGGTGACCCGCCACACCGACGCCTTCTCCGAGCTGACCACCCGCATGGGGTACTGGGTCGACCTGGACGAGGCCTACCGGACGATGGACCCGTCGTACGTCCAGTCCGTCTGGTGGTCGCTCAAGCAGATCTTCGACAAGGGCCTGCTTGTCCAGGACCACCGGGTCGCCCCCTGGTGCCCGCGCTGCGGCACCGGGCTGTCCGACCACGAGCTGGCCCAGGGCTACGAGACGGTCGTCGACCCCTCGGTCTACGTCCGCTTCCCGCTCACCGGCGGCCCGCTGGCCGGCCGGGCGGCCCTGCTCGCCTGGACCACCACCCCGTGGACCCTGGTCTCCAACACCGCCCTCGCGGTCAACCCGGCGGTCACCTACGTGGTGGCCACCGACGGCGAGGAGCAGCTGGTCGTCGCCGAGCCGCTGCTGGCCAAGGCCCTCGGCGAAGGCTGGGAGACCACCGGCGAGTCCTTCACCGGCGCCGAGATGGAGCACTGGACCTACCAGCGCCCGTTCGAGTTGGTCGAGATCGAGGACGCCCACTTCGTCCTCAACGCCGACTACGTCACCACCGAGGACGGCACCGGCATCGTCCACCAGTCCCCCGCCTTCGGCGCGGACGACCTCGCGACCTGCCGCAAGTACGGCCTGCCAGTGGTCAACCCGGTGCTCGCCGACGGCACCTTCGCCCCCGAGGTCCCGCTGGTCGGCGGCCAGTTCTTCAAGAAGGCCGACGAGGCCCTGGTCGCGGACCTCAAGGAGCGCGGCCTGCTCTTCCGCCACGTGCCGTACGAGCACAGCTACCCGCACTGCTGGCGCTGCCACACCGCGCTGCTCTACTACGCGCAGCCGTCCTGGTACATCCGGACCACCGCCGTCAAGGACGCGCTGATCCGCGAGAACGAGGCCACCAACTGGTTCCCCGAGACGGTCAAGCACGGCCGCTTCGGCGACTGGCTGAACAACAACATCGACTGGGCGCTCAGCCGCAACCGCTACTGGGGCACCCCGCTGCCGATCTGGCGCTGCGAGGAGGGCCACCTGACCTGCGTCGGCTCGCTGGCCGAGCTGACCGAGCTGACCGGCACCGACCAGAGCGGCCTCGACCCGCACCGCCCGTTCATCGACGAGGTCACCTTCGCCTGCCGCGACTGCGGCGGCACCGCCACCCGCGTGCCCGAGGTGATCGACGCCTGGTACGACTCGGGCTCGATGCCCTTCGCCCAGTACGGCTACCCGTACCAGAACAAGGAGCTGTTCGAGAAGCGCTACCCGGCGCAGTTCATCTCCGAGGCGATCGACCAGACCCGCGGCTGGTTCTACACGCTGATGGCCGTCGGCACCCTGGTGTTCGACAGGAACAGCTACGAGAACGTCGTGTGCCTCGGCCACATCCTGGCCGAGGACGGCCGCAAGATGTCCAAGCACCTGGGCAACATCCTGCAGCCGATCCCGCTGATGGACCAGCACGGCGCCGACGCCGTGCGCTGGTTCATGGCGGCCGGCGGCTCGCCCTGGTCGGCCCGCCGGGTCGGCCACGGCACCATCCAGGAGGTGGTCCGCAAGACCCTCCTCACCTACTGGAACACCGTCGCCTTCCAGGCCCTCTACGCCCGCACCGCGAACTGGGCCCCCTCGGCCGGCGACCCGGCCCCGGCCGACCGCCCGCAGCTGGACCGCTGGGTGCTCTCCGAGCTGAACACCCTGGTCCGCGAGGTCGACGCGGCCTTCGAGGCGTACGACACCCAGCGCGCCGGCAAGCTGCTCTCCGGCTTCGTCGACGACCTCTCCAACTGGTACGTCCGCCGCGGCCGCCGCCGCTTCTGGCAGGGCGACGCGGCCGCGCTCGCCACCCTGCACGAGGCGCTGGAGACGGTCACCCGCCTGATGGCCCCGCTCACCCCGTTCATCACCGAGCGGGTCTGGCAGGACCTGGTCGTCCCGGTCGCCCCGGACGCCCCGGCCTCGGTGCACCTGGCCTCCTGGCCGGTCGCCGACGAGGCCCTGATCGACGCCGAACTCTCCCGGCACATGGCGCTGGTGCGCCGCCTGGTCGAGCTGGGCCGGGCCACCCGCGCCGAGTCCGGCGTGAAGACCCGCCAGCCGCTCTCCCGCGCGCTGGTCGCCGCCCAGGGGTGGGAGGAGCTGCCGGCCGACCTGCGCGCGCAGATCGCCGAGGAGCTCAACGTCTCCGCCCTGGAGTCCCTCGCCGAGGTCGGCGGCTCGCTCGTCGACACCAGCGCCAAGGCCAACTTCCGCGCCCTGGGCAAGCGTTTCGGCAAGGGCGTGCAGGACGTCGCCAAGGCGGTCGCCGCCACCGACGCCGCCCGCCTGGCCGCCGAGCTGCGCGCCGACGGCCGGACCTCGGTCGAGCTCGACGGCGAGACGATCACCCTCTCCCCCGATGAGGTGATCATCACCGAGACCCCGCGCGAGGGCTGGGCCGTCGCCAACGAGTCCGGCGCCACCGTCGCCCTCGACCTGGCCATCACCCCGGAGCTCAGGCGCCTCGGCATCGCCCGCGACGCCATCCGCCAGATCCAGGAGGCGCGCAAGAACTCCGGCCTGGACGTCGCCGACCGGATCGTCCTGCGCTGGCGGGCCACCTCCGAGGAGACCGCCGAAGCCATCGCCGAGCACGGCCCCCTCGTCGCCGAGGAGGTCCTCGCCACCGACTTCGCCGCCGGCGCGGCCGACTGGGACTCCGAGACCTTCAGCGACGAGTCCCTCGGCCTGGCCTTCCAGCTCCGCAAGGCCTGACCCGACCGACCGGACCGCCGCCGGGCTCCTGGGAGCCCGGCGGCGGTTCCGCGTTTCCCCGCCCCTCGCCGCCTGCCCCCGGGCACACGAAAGGGCGCCCCCTCACCGACCCGGAAGTCGGAAAGGAGACGCCCTCGAAAGGCCCTGCTACAACCTCAGTTGTCGCCGTCCTCGTCGATCAGGAAGCCCCGCATCGGCGCCGGAGCCTGCTGCATCGGCTGCGGCGGCTGCGGCCGGACGGCCGCCATCGGCTGGGTCATCCCGGCCGGCTGCATCTGCGGAGCGCCGCTGTTGCCGCCGGCGGTCTGGCCGCCGAAGCTCGGAGCCGAGCCGTTCCCGCCGAAGGAGCTCTGCCCGCCGAAGGACGGCGAGTTGCCACCGAACGACGGCTGGTTCCCACCGAAGGACGGTGCACCGGAGCTCATCGCGCCGGCCCCGGCCGGAGCCATCGACGAGGCCGCCGGCGGCAGCGACGCGGTGGCCGGGATCCGCGGCGGGGCGAGCGAGTCGTCGGCCTGCGACTCCAGCTGGCGCAGCTGGGTCTCCAGGTACGACTTCAGGCGCGTGCGGTACTCACGCTCGAACGCCCGCAGGTCCTCGACCTTGCGCTCCAGCGTGGCCCGCGCGGACTCCAGGGAGCCCATCGCGACGCGGTGCTTCTCCTGCGCGTCCCGCTCCAGGGCGTCGGCCTTGGCACGGGCGTCGCGCTCGAGGCCCTCGGCCCGGCTGCGCGCCTCGCCGACGATCTTGTTGGCCTCGGAGCGGGCCTCGGAGATCGCCTGGTCGGCGGTCTGCTGGGCGAGCGCCAGCACCCGCGCGGCGCTGTCGCCGCCGGGGCCCTGCTGCTGCATCGGGCCGCCCATGGGGCCGCCCATCTGCTGCGGACCGCCCATCGGGCCGCCCATCGGCTGCATCTGCTGCTGGCCCATGCCCTGGCCCATCGGGTTGCCCATCTGCTGCGGGCCACCGGGACCGCCCATGGGCTGGAGCATCTGACCGCCCATCGGCTGGACCAGCTGCTGCTGGCCGCCCATGGTCTGGTTCATCTGCTGCTGCGGGCCGCCCATCTGCTGGGGGCCACCCGGACCGGCCGGGAGCTGCGGGGCGCCGGAGGGCAGGCCGAGGGGCTGGTTGCCCATCTGCTGCTGCTGGGGACCGCCCGGGCCCATCTGCTGCGGACCACCGGGGCCCATCTGCTGCGGGCCGCCAGGGCCCTGCTGGCCGGGGACCGGCGGGCCGGATATGGCGGCCGGGACGGGCGCGGCCGGACGCGAGGCCTCCTGCGGAGGCTCCTTGCGCATGTTGGCCTGGTTCTGCGCGGCGGCGCGAGTGGCGGCGGCCAGCTTGGCCCGCAGGTCCTCGTTCTCCCGGAGGAGGCGGGTCAGCTCCGCCTCGACCTCGTCGAGGAAGGCATCGACCTCGTCCTCGTCATAGCCTTCACGCAGGCGGACGGTCGTGAACTGCTTGTTCCGAACGTCCTCGGGGGTCAATGGCATCTCTTCACCTCAACGTGATCGTCGGCACACCGGCATCCTGTCGCATCGCTCACCTACGACTAGGGGTGCACAAGCGAGATCAGGACATACACAATGATCATCAGTACGAAGAAGGACAGGTCGAGCGCCACGCCCCCGAAACGCAACGGCGGAATGAACCGCCGAAGAAGCTTGAGCGGCGGATCCGTGACAGTGTACGTGGCCTCCAGGACCAGGACCATGGCCTTGCCGGGCCGCCACGAACGCGCGAACTGGAAGACCCAGTCCATGACCAGTCGCACGAGCAGGAACACCAGGAAGACGGTCAGGGCGTAGTAGAGCACCGCCCACACGATGTCCATCGCGTTTCCCTCTCCCCGGTCCCCGGCCCTAGGGCCTTCCGCTCACACCTGTCGCCAACCACTGTCGATCAGATCCACACGTAAAGTCGTGGCCGGGTCAGCTCTGGTTGAAGAACCCACCCTCGGCGATCCGAGCCTTGTCCTCCGCCGTGACATCGACGTTAGCAGGCGACAGCAGGAACACCTTCTGTGTCACGCGCTCGATACTGCCGTGCAGACCGAAGACGAGTCCAGCGGCGAAGTCTACGAGCCGCTTCGCGTCGGTGTCGTCCATCTCGGTCAGATTCATGATCACGGGGGTCCCGCCGCGGAACTGTTCCCCGATGGTACGGGCCTCGTTGTAGGTTCGGGGGTGCAGCGTGGTGATGCGGTAGGGCTCTCGTTCGTTCACTACCTTGGGCATGATCACCGGGGAGCTCTTCTCCAGGTTGTGGCGGCGTTCGGGTGTGATGGACGACACGGGGGCCATCCTCGGGGACTCCTGCCGGATCGGCACCGCCGCCGGGACCGGCTGCGGCGTGATCGGGGAGACCGGAGCGGGTGCTGCTGCCGCGGCGGCCGGCCGGGGGATGTCCTCGGTCCGCTGCCCCGTACGGATCGGCTCGGGGTCCGCGTCGTAGTCGTCGTCGGGGTCGTACCCCTGGCCGTCGTACGTCTCGTCCTCCACGAGGCCGAGGTAGACCGCCATCTTGCGCATCGCGCCGGCCATGCTCCTGTCTCCTCCGCTCATGGCCACCTCGCTGGCGCTCGGTGGCTGATTCGCGAAGCGCACACCTTCTTGACGGTCGCTCGCTTCGCTCGCTCAGTGCGGACCGGTTCCGTCCCGGCGGCCGGGCCATGGCCCCGCCTGCGGATTCCGCGGTCCGCCCACGACGGCCCGTCAAGGCGACGCGCCGTCAGAGTTCGTGAGTGGGGGCCGCGGAACTGCGATCCACGGTCGCTAGCGCTCCGGAGAGCTGCTAGATTCTGTCCTATTTTGTCCTGCAGTCTGATCTACTTACCCGGTGACGTTACCCGAGGGGTGACCTCACTCCGAGTACCGCCGTTCCGACGCGCACATGTGTCGCCCCGGCGGCAATCGCCTGCTCAAGGTCACCGCTCATGCCTGCGGAGACCATGGTGGCAGCCGGATGGGCCGCCCGTACGCCGGTTGCGATTTCCGCCAGCCGGTCGAAGGCGCGGGCCGGGTCCCCGGCCAGCGGACCGGCCAGTGGAGCGACGGTCATCACACCGTCCAGGCGCAGCCCGGGCGCGTCCGCGATCGCGTCGGCGAGCACCGCGACCTCCTCGGGAGCGACCCCGGCCCGGTGCCCGCCCTCGCCGTGCTCCTTGTCCAGCGCCACCTGCACCAGGCAGCCCAGCTCCGGGCGCCCGGCCTTCAGCACCGCCGCCGAGAGCGACTCGACCAGCCGCAGCCGGTCCACCGAGTGCACGTGGTTCGCGTACCGGACGACCGATCGGGCCTTGTTGGTCTGCAGCTGTCCGACGAAGTGCCAGTTGAGAGGAAGGTTTCTGCACTGCTCCGCCTTGGGCGCGGCGTCCTGGTCGCGGTTCTCCGCGACGTCCGTGACCCCCAGCCCGGCCAGCAGTGCGGTGTCCTCGGCGGGGTAGGTCTTGGTGACGACGATCAGGGTGACGTCCCCGCGCCGGCGCCCGGCGGCCGCGCAGGCGTCCGCGATCCGGCGTTCGACCACGTCGAGGTTGGTGCCCAGCTCCTCGTACCGGGCTCGCTGGCCCTCCGTCAGCGACTCCAGCCAGCTGCGGTCGGGCGAGAACGGACCGGGGCCCGCCGGGAACGGTCCGTAGATGTCGTTCGTCATCAGTGATCAGAGCCCAACCAGACGTAGCTCGCGAGCCGGCCGGTGCGCTGCTCGCGGCGATAGGAGAAGTGGTCGACGGATTCGAGAGTGCAGACCGGTGACCGCACCAGCTCGGTGACCCCGGCCGCGGCCAGTTGGGCCGCGACCCCCGCCGGCACGTCCAGGGCCGGGGTCCCCCACGAGGTCTCGGCGTACGCTGCCGGGACGGCTTCGGTGACCTCGGCGCGCAGCGCCGCCGGCACCTCGTAGCATCGGCCGCAGACCGCGGGGCCGGTGGCGGCGGTGATCCGCGCCGGCTCGGCCCCCAGTGCGGCCATCGCCTCGACGACCGCGGGCACCACTCCGGCCGCCAGTCCGGGCCGGCCCGCGTGGGCCGCGCCCACGACGCCCGCCACCGGGTCGGCCAGCAGCACCGGGGTGCAGTCCGCGGTCAGCACCGCGAGTGCGAGCGGCCGGTCCGTGACCACCGCGTCCACCGCCGGGGCCTCCCCCGGCGGCTGGCGCCCGGTCACCACCGCGACCTCGGCGCCGTGCACCTGGTTCATCCACACCACGTCGGCCGGGTCCAGCCCCAGCTCCCGGGCGGCGATCGCCCGGTTCTCCCGGACGGCCTCCGGATCGTCCCCCACCGCGCCGCCGAGGTTGAGCTCCCCGTACGGCGAAGTGCTCACCCCGCCCCACCGGTCGGTGAAGGCGAAGTGAGCACCCGCGCGTACCGCGTGATCGATCACTTAAGGAAGTCCGGGACGTCGAGCTCCTCGGCCGGGCTCTCCACGAACGGCTGCCGGGTCGTCGGCTGCACCTGCGGCGGCACCGGGGCGGCGGAGGCCGTGGTGGCCGGGGTCTCGGCCGGACGCGACGCGCCCGAGGTCTCGCCCTCGGAGCGGGAGGTCACCGAACCGATGCTCCCGTACGAGGGGCGGCCGGCCGGGCGGTCCGGGGCGGCCGGCGGGGTGGCCGGGGTGGTGGACTTCACCACCGGGTCGCGCACGATGGCCGGCGGCTGGCCGCCGTCGAAGCCGGCCGCGATGACGGTGACCCGCACCTCGTCGCCGAGGGCGTCGTCGATGACCGCACCGAAGATGATGTTGGCCTCGGGGTGCGCGGCCTCGCTGACCAGCTGGGCCGACTCGTTGATCTCGAACAGACCGAGGTCGGAGCCGCCCGAGATGGACAGCAGCACGCCGCGGGCGCCGTCGATCGAGGCCTCCAGCAGGGGCGAGGAGATCGCCATCACGGCCGCGGCCTTGGCGCGGTCCTCACCGCGGGCCGAGCCGATGCCCATGAGCGCCGAACCGGCGTCCGACATGACGGACTTGACGTCGGCGAAGTCGAGGTTGATCAGGCCCGGGGTGGTGATCAGGTCGGTGATGCCCTGGACACCCGAGAGCAGGACCTGGTCCGCGGAGCGGAACGCGTCGAGCACGCTGACCTGGCGGTCCGAGATGGACAGCAGCCGGTCGTTGGGGATCACGATGAGGGTGTCGACCTCCTCGCGCAGGGCGGCGATGCCGTCCTCGGCCTGGTTGGCCCGGCGACGGCCCTCGAAGGTGAAGGGGCGGGTGACCACGCCGATGGTCAGGGCGCCCAGCGAGCGGGCGATGTTGGCGACGACGGGCGCGCCGCCCGTGCCCGTGCCACCTCCCTCGCCGGCGGTCACGAAGACCATGTCGGCCCCCTTGAGGACCTCCTCGATCTCCTCGCGGTGGTCCTCGGCCGCCTTGCGGCCGACCTCGGGATTGGCGCCGGCGCCGAGGCCCCGGGTGAGTTCACGGCCCACATCGAGCTTGACGTCGGCGTCGCTCATGAGGAGGGCCTGCGCATCGGTATTGATCGCGATGAACTCGACGCCCTTGAGACCGACCTCGATCATCCGGTTGATGGCGTTGACACCACCGCCGCCGATACCGACGACCTTGATGACTGCGAGGTAGTTCTGCGGTGCTGCCACGTCGAAGGCCTCTCGCCTCGAATTTCCGGGTCGGCCCGGCCCGGACGAGGGGCCGTACCGACGGATGTCGATGGGTAGGGAGCCTGGTTTCTGACTGAATGTCCGAAATGCCGACCGCCGACCCCAACCCTAAACTTGACCTTTAGGGTTAGTCCTGTGCCTCCGTCACATCACCAAGGGACACAGTCTGGTGACACAGGACACTAGGTGGCTCCGGGCACGCGTTTCAACGAACACGCCGAGCTTCCCTTTTTCTTTTGAGCCTATGTGATCATCGGCCGGCAATGGAAACCGGGGTGACCACCAAGGGTCGGGCCGACACTTCGAGGCGTCAACCCCTCCCCCCGGCAATGAATCTAGCGGATCACCCGGACACCGCCGGCGCCTCCGGCGCACTCACGTCGAAATTCGCGCCCTTCTGTGCCATCAGCGCCTGGAGCACCCTGGCCTTGCGGTCGTTCTGCTCGGGGCTCCCCCAGCGCACCGTCACACCCCCGCTGAGCTGCAGTTCGATGGCGTCGTAGGAGTGCACGAGGACCGCTCCGGTCCGCTTGGCGATCTCCGGCGGGAGCGCGGCGGCCACCGCCACCGCGCCCTGCACCAGCTGCGTCCGGGTGATCACCCCGGACGCGTCCTTCGCCTGCTGACTGAGCCGCAGCTCCACGACCGGCACGCCCTCCGGCGCGGCCGCCTCGGTGGCGAAGCTCACGCCGACGGCATCCACCTGGGTGAACTGGCCGTCCTCCCCCTTGACGGCGGCCACCGCGGTCCGCTGCACCACCTTGACCTGCAGGGTGTGCGGCCAGCCCCGCCAGACCTCGGCCTTGGCCACCCGGGGGATCGCCTCCACCCGGCGCGTGACCTGGTCCAGGTCCACCCGCGCCAGCGGCCCGTCGGCCAGCCCGCCCACCGCTTCGCGGACCTGGTCCGCCGTCAGCCTCCCGTCCCCCGCCCCCTGGACGGCGACGTCGCGCACGTCCAGCACCGAGGAGTAGAACACCAGCCAGGCCAGCCCGCCGAGCACCGCGGCGGCGAACGCGCCCAGCACCACGATGCCCCGCCGGGAGAGTCGCAGACGGGGAGCGGACTCCTCCTCCAGCTCCTCCTCCAGAGGGTCGGCGAGCCGGCCGTCAGCCACGGCGGAGGCCGCCCCGGTGCGCCTGGATCGCCTCGTACACCATGCCGACCAGCAGGTCGTCGGCGTCCCGGCGGCCGAACTCGGCCGCGGCCCGGCTCATGTCCCAGAGCCGCTGCGGGTCGGTGAGCACCGGCAGCACGTTCTGGAGCACCCAGTCCGGGGTCAGCTCGGCATCGTCCACCAGCAGGCCGCCGCCGGCCTTGACCATCGGCTGGGCGTTCAGCCGCTGCTCGCCGTTGCCGATCGGCAGCGGCACGAAGGCGGCGGGCAGGCCGACGGCGGCCAGCTCGGCCACCGTCATGGCGCCGGCCCGGCAGAGCATCAGGTCGGCGGCCGCGTAGGCGAGGTCCATCCGGTCGATGTACGGCACCGGGCGGTACGGCGGCATCCCGGGGACGTCCGCGACCTGCGGCAGCTCGTTCTTCGGGCCGACGGCGTGCAGGATCTGCACGCCGTACTGCTGCAGCCGCGGGGCGATCGCGGTGATCGTCTCGTTCAGCCGGCGCGCGCCCTGGGAGCCGCCGGAGACCAGCAGGGTGGGCAGCCGCTGGTCGAGGCCGAAGTACTGGCGGGCCTCCGGCCGGGTGGCGTTGCGGTCCAGGGTGGCGATGGTCCGGCGCAGCGGGATGCCGATGTACCGGGAGTCGCGCAGCTTGCTGTCCGGGGTGGAGACGGCCACGAAGTCGCTGTAGCGCGCGCCGATCTTGTTGGCCAGGCCGGGCCGGGCGTTGGCCTCGTGCACCACGATCGGCACGCCGGCCCGCTTGGCGGCCAGGTAGGCCGGCATCGCGACGTACCCGCCGAAGCCCACCACGGCGTCCGCGTTGACCCGCTCGATGATCTCCTGGGCGGCCCGGACGGTGCCGCGCAGCCGGCCGGGGACGGTGATCAGCTCGGGGGTGGGCTTGCGGGGCAGCGGGACGGCCGGGATGAGCTCCAGCTGGTAGCCGCGCTCGGGCACCAGCCTGGTCTCCAGACCGCGTTCGGTGCCCAGGGCGGTGATCCCGATGGAGGGGTCGTGCCTGCGGAGGGCGTCCGCGAGGGCCATGGCCGGCTCGATGTGACCGGCGGTCCCCCCGCCGGCGAGTACGACATGCACCGAAATTCACCGCTCCCTGCGTGCCGGCCCGGGGACCGGGCGCGCTGTGGTTCGTCGTCGTGGCAGCACCCGGGCCAGTCGCTTCCTGATCCGGGAGTTCTTGCTCCGGGCGGCCAGGGCCGCCTTCGCGCCCGAGGAACTGCGTGCCAGGCACAGCAGCACCCCGATCGCGGACATGGCCGACAGCATGGCGGATCCCCCGTAGGAGAACAGCGGGAGCGGGACGCCCGCGATGGGCAGCAGTCCCAGCGCCGACCCCAGGTTGATCATGGCCTGCGCCATGATCCAGGTGGTGGCGGCTCCCGCGGCGTACCTGACGAAGGGGTCCTTCGTGCCGATGGCCACACGGATACCCGCGTAGCCTAGTGCCGCGAAGAGACCGATCACCGACAGCGTCCCCACCAGGCCCAGTTCCTCGCCGGTCGCGGCGAAGATGAAGTCGGTGTGCGCCTCGGGCAGCTGGCCCCACTTCTCCACGCCCGCGCCCAGGCCGGTGCCGAAGCCGCCGCCGAGCGCGAAGGAGTACACGCCGTGCAGGGCCTGGAAGCAGGCGCCCGCCGGGTCGAGCTTGGTGACGCCGATGCAGCCGAGGCGCTCGGCGCGGTGCGGGACGGTGATCACCAGGGCGGTGCAGACCACGACCGCCACCCCGAGGGTGGCCACGAACAGCCGCAGCGGCGCGCCGACCATCCAGAGCAGCGCGAACACCATCGCCACCAGGATCATCGAGGTGCCCATGTCGCCGCCGATCATGATCAGCGCGAGCAGCAGCAGGGCGCCCGGGACCAGCGGCACCAGCAGGTGCTTCCAGGAGTTGAGGGTGCCCGTCCGCTGCTTGCGGGCGAGCAGGTCGGCGCCCCAGAGCACCAGCGCGAGCTTGGCGAACTCGGAGGGCTGGAACTGGAAGAACCCGAAGTCCAGCCAGTTCTGGTTGCCGTTGATCCGCACCCCGACGCCGGGCACGGCGACCAGCGCGAGGGCGCCGATCACCCCGAACATCACCGGGTAGACGATCACCCGCAGCACCGCCACCGGCACGGAGGCGAAGCCGATCAGCAGGACCAGTCCGAGGATGGCCGCGATCAACTGCTTCAGGAAGTAGTACTGCGCCGTGTGGTGCTGGTTCAGCGCCAGGATCTGCGAGGCCGAGAAGACCATCATCAGCCCCAGCACCACCAGCAGCAGGGTGGTGCCGACGACCAGCAGGTACGGCGTGAGCGGCCGGTCCAGCCAGTACCGCACCCGGGCCCGGAAGGCCCGCAGGCGGCCCAGCGGACCGGCCGACTTGTACTTGGTCGTGGTGGCGGAGATCACTCGCCACGGCTCGGCGGCGTCCTGCTTCGCTACGCCGGAATCCGCCCTGCCCTGCCCCGCCACCGCTCCCCGCTCCTTTTCATTGCGGCTCGTTCGCCTCCGGGCCGCTCCGACCCGACGCCGACGGTCGTCGCTCCGACGCCCCTCGTTCCTCGGGGCCTCCTCGCTTCTCCCTTTCGGCGTCGGCGCGGCCCTTCGACTCACTCCCCGAGGCGGTCCGCCAGCTCCCGCCCGCCGTCGGCGCGGCCCTTCGGCTCACTCCCCGAGGGGGTTCGCCAGCTCCCGGACGGCCGCCGCGAACAGGTCGCCGCGCTCGCCGTAGTCGGTGAACATGTCCATCGAGGCGCAGGCCGGGGCCAGCAGCACCGTGTCACCCGATCGGGCGAGCGACGCGGCCGCGCGAACCACCTCGGTCATCGCCACCGCGCCAGTCTGGCCCTCGGCCGCCTCGATCACCGGCACATCCGGAGCGTGTCGCTCCAGCGCCTCGCGGATCAGCGCCCGGTCCTGGCCCATCAGCACGACCGCGCGCAGCCGCTCGGCCGCGCCCTGGACCAGGTCGTCGAAGGTCGCGCCCTTGGCCAGACCGCCGGCGATCCAGACGATCGGCCGGTAGGCCGCCAGCGAGGCCGCCGCGGCGTGGGTGTTGGTGGCCTTGGAGTCGTCGACGTAGCTGACCTCGCGGACGACGCCGACCTCGGCGATCCGGTGCGCGTCCGGGCGGAAGGCGCGCAGGCCCTCCCGGACGGCCTTCGGTTCGACCCCGTAGGCCCGGGCCAGCGCCGCCGCGGCGAGCGCGTTGGCGATGTTGTGCGGGGCCGGGGGGTTCACGTCCTCGACGGCGCCCAGTTCGGCCGCGTTCTTCGCCCGGTCCTGGACGAAGGCGCGGTCCACCAGCAGGCCGTCCACCACGCCGAAGTTCGACGGGCTCGGCGCGCCGAGCCCGAAGCCGATCGCCCGGCAGCCCTCCTCGACGTCGGCCTCGCGGACCAGCGCCTCGGTGGCCGGGTCGGCCAGGTTGTACACGCAGGCGACGACGTTGCCCTCGTAGATCCGGCCCTTGTCGGCGGCGTACGCCTCCATCGAGCCGTGCCAGTCGAGGTGGTCGGGCGCCAGGTTGAGCACCGCCGCGGAGTACGGGCGCAGTGAGGGCGCCCAGTGCAGCTGGTAGCTGGACAGCTCGACGGCGAGCACGTCGTACGGCTCCTCGGCGAGCACCGCGTCCAGCACCGAGACCCCGACGTTGCCGACGGCGGCGGTGCGCTTGCCCGCCGCGGTGAGGATCGAGGCGAGCATCTGGACGGTGGTGGTCTTGCCGTTGGTGCCGGTGACGGCCAGCCAGGGCGCGGGCTCCCCGGTGCCCGGCAGGGGCTTGCGCAGCCGCCAGGCCAGCTCGACGTCGCCCCAGACGGGTACGCCGGCCGCCTCGGCGGCGACGAACAGCGGGCTGTCGGGGGCCCAGCCGGGCGAGGTCACGATCAGCTCGGTGCCCTCGGGCAGGCTCGCGCCGTCGCCCAGGCGCACGGTGACGCCCAGCGCCTCCAGCTCGGCGGCGCGGGCGGCCAGGCCCGGCCCGCTTCCGCCGTCCACGACGGTGACGCGGGCGCCGAGGCCGTGCAGGACGCGCGCGGCGCTGACGCCCGAGACGCCGAGTCCGGCGACGACGACGGGCAGGTCTGTGAAGTCGGTGTTGGTCATCCGGTCCGGTATCCCGCGTAGAAGAGGCCGAGGCCGACGGCCACGCAGAGGCCCTGGATGATCCAGAACCGGACCACGACCAGGACCTCGCTCCAGCCCTTGAGTTCGAAGTGGTGCTGCAGTGGCGCCATCTTGAAGACGCGCTTGCCGGTCATCCGGAAGGAGCCGACCTGGATGATCACCGACAGGGTGATGATCATGAAGAGGCCGCCGAGCAGGATCAGCAGCAGCTCGGTGCGGGAGCAGATCGCCAGACCGGCCAGGGCGCCGCCGAGGGCGAGCGAGCCGGTGTCCCCCATGAAGATCTTGGCGGGCGAGGTGTTCCACCACAGGAAGCCGAAGCAGGAGCCCATCAGGGCGGCGGCCACCACCGCGAGGTCCAGCGGGTCGCGGACGTCGTAGCAGGCGTTGGTGGCGGAGAAGAAGTAGGCGCAGCTCTGCCCGTACTCCCAGACGCCGATGAAGGTGTAGGCGCCGAAGGCCATCACCGAGGCGCCGGTGGCGAGGCCGTCCAGACCGTCCGTCAGGTTCACGCCGTTGGAGGTGGCGGCGATCATGAAGTAGGCGAAGATGACGAACAGCACCGGGCCGATCGACCACTTGAAGTCGCGCACGAAGGACAGCGACTGGGAGGCCGGGCTGAGCCCGCGGTCGTCGTGGAACTGCAGCGCGAGGATGGCGAACACCAGGCCGACGATGGACTGGCCGGCCAGCTTCGCCTTGGCCCGCAAGCCCAGCGAGCGGCGCTTGACCACCTTGATGTAGTCGTCCAGGAAGCCGACCAGGCCGAGGCCCGCGGTCAGGAAGAGCACCAACAGCCCGGAGGCGGTCGGGCTCTCGCCCGTTATCGCCTTCGTGCCGAAGTACGCGATCAGGGTCGCCAGGATGAAGGCGATGCCGCCCATGGTGGGCGTGCCCTTCTTGCTGTGGTGCGCCTTGGGCCCGTCGTCGCGGATGTACTGGCCGTAGCCCTGCCGGGCGAGCAGCTTGATCAGGGCGGGCGTGCCGACCAGCGAGAGGATCAGGCCGATCATCCCGGAGAAGAGGATCTGCTTCATCATCAGGCGGCACCGTCCGCCAGGAGGGCCTCGGCCACCTTCTCCAGCCCCACCGAACGGGACGCCTTCACCAGCACCACATCCCCCGGCCGCAGCTGACTGCGCAGCAGCTCGACCGCCGCGTCCGCGTCGGACACCAGCACCGACTCCTCACCCCACGAACCTTCGTTCCTCGCGCCGAGTTCCATGCAGGCCGCCTCGCGTCCGCCGACCGCCACCAGCTTGGTGATGTCCAGCCGGACGACGAGCCGCCCGATGGCGTCGTGCTCGGCCAGGCTGTCCTCGCCGAGCTCCCGCATCTCGCCGAGCACCGCCCAGGTACGGCGGCGCTCCGGACCGCGGCCGCCGATCGAGACCAGCGCCCGCAGCGCGGCCCGCATCGAGTCGGGGTTCGCGTTGTAGGCGTCGTTGACGACGGTGACACCATCGGCCCGGTCGACGACCTCCATGCGCCAGCGGGACAGCGCACCCGCCTCGCCCAGGGCTGCCGCGGTGTCGTCGACGGACATCCCGAGCTCCGTCGCCACCGCGGCGGCGGCGAGGGCGTTCGAGACGTGGTGCTCACCGTACAGGCGCAGTTGCACGGGCGCGGAACCGGCCGGGGTGGTGAGCGTGAACGATGGCCGTCCGGTGGCGTCCAGGCGAACGTCGGTCGCCCGGACGTCGGCGTCCGGGGACTCGCCGAAGTAGACCACCTTCGCCTTCGTCCGGGAGGCCATCGCGCGCACCAGCCGGTCGTCCGCGTTGAGGATCGCGGTGCCCTCGGCGGGCAGCGCCTCGACCAGCTCGCCCTTGGCCTCGGCGATCGCCTCCTTGGAGCCGAACTCGCCGACGTGGGCGGTGCCGACGTTGAGCACCAGGCCGATCCGGGGCGGGGTGATCGTGGTGAGGTACTGGATGTCCCCCTTGTGCCGCGCGCCCATCTCCATGACCAGGTGCCGGGTGCCGGCCTCGATCCGCAGCGCCGTCATCGGGTGGCCGATCTCGTTGTTGAGCGACCCGGGCGGGTAGACCGTCTCGCCGTGGCGCTGCAGCAGCTGGGCGATCAGGTCCTTGGTGCTGGTCTTGCCGGCCGAGCCGGTCAGTGCCACCACGGCGGTGCCCTCGGCGCGCGCGACCACGGCGCGGGCCAGCTTGCCGAGGGCCTCCACCACGCTGTCGACCAGGACGGCGGGCACGCCGACCGGGCGGGAGGCCAGCACCGCGACGGCGCCGGCCTCGATCGCCGTGGCGGCGTAGTCGTGGCCGTCCACGCGCTCGCCGACGAAGGCCGCGAACAGGCCGCCGGGGCTCACCTTCCGCGAGTCGACCTCGACCGGGCCGGTGACCAGGACGTCCGGGTCCGCGCCGTCCAGGGTGCCTCCGACTGCGGCGGCCACCTCGGCGAGGGTCAGTGCGATCACTGCTGCTCTACTCCTCGGTCGCCCCGGGCGGCCGTGGTCCGCGCGATGGATTCGCGCAGCACCTCCCGGTCGTCGAAGGGGCGGATCTCGTCTCGTACGTACTGGCCGAGCTCGTGGCCCTTGCCGGCCACCAGCACGGTGTCCCCCGCCCGGGCTCGGGCGATCGCGAGCTGGATCGCCTCGGCCCGGTCGGGGACGACCAGGACGGCACCGCGCTCGGCCTCGGGCACCGCGGCGGCGCCGGTCAGCATGCTGGCGAGGATCGCCAACGGATCCTCGCTGCGCGGGTTGTCACTGGTCAGCAGGGCGGTGTCGGCGAGCCGGGCGGCGATGTCGCCCATCGGGCCGCGCTTGTGCGGGTCGCGGTCGCCGCCGCAGCCGACGACCACGTGCAGCCGGCCCTTGGTGACCTCGCGCAGCGAGGCGAGGACGGCCCGCAGGGCGTCCGGCTTGTGCGCGTAGTCCACGACCGCGACGAACGGCTGCCCGGCGTCCACCCGCTCCAGCCGGCCCGGCACGCCGGGGACGGCGGCGACGCCGGCCACCGCCCGGTCCAGCGGCAGCCCGGCGGCGACCAGCAGGGTGATCGCGGCCAGCGCGTTGGCGACGTTGAACGGCCCCGGCAGCGGGACCGAGGCGTCGGCCTCGGCGCCGTCCGGCCCGAGCACCCGGAAGGTCGAGCCGACCGGGCCGAGCTGGACGTCCACGGCCCGCCAGTCGGCCTCGGCGGCGCCGGTGGCGGAGAAGGTGGTCACCGGGATCTTGGCCTCGGCGGCGAGCCGGCGGCCGTACTCGTCGTCCAGGTTGACCACGCCGTGGCGGGACTTGCCGGGCTCGAACAGCCGGGCCTTCGCCTGGAAGTAGTCCTCCATGTCCGGGTGGAAGTCGAGGTGCTCGGGGGTGAGGTTGTTGAACAGCGCGACGTCGTACACCACCCCGTCGGTGCGGCCGAAGACCAGGGCGTGGCTGGAGACCTCCATGGTCACGGCGTCGGCACCGCGCTCGGCCATCACGCCGAGGATCGCGTGCAGGTCGGTGGCCTCGGGGGTGGTGCGCTCGCTCTTGATCCGCTCGTCGCCGACCCGCATCTCCACGGTGCCGATCACGCCGGGGTTGCGCCCGGCCCCGCGCAGACCGCCCTCGACCAGGTACGAGGTGGTGGTCTTGCCGTTGGTGCCGGTCAGCCCGACCATCAGCAGCCGCTCGGACGGGTGGCCGTAGACGATCGCGGCCAGCTCGCCCATCCGGGCCCGCGGCCGGTCGACGACCAGCAGCGGCAGACCGGTGGACGCGGCCAGCTCGGCGCCCGCGGCGTCGGTGAGCACGGCCACCGCGCCGGCGTCGGCGGCCTTGGCCGCGAAGGCCGCGCCGTGGTGGTTGGCACCGGGGAAGGCCACGTACACGTCACCCGGGCGCACCGCGCGGGAGTCGTGGGTGACACCGGTGACGGCGCCGCCCTCGACGGGCGGCAGGCCCAGCCGTGCGGCCAGCTCGGCGAGCGGCAGGGCGGCGGTCCCGGTCGGGCGGGGCGGACTCACGGTGGTTTGATCGGGTTTCGGCACGGCGGGAAGGCTATCCGCCGAAGGGTGCCCAGGGCCAAACCGGGCCTTCGCGGCGTCGTCGGCCCCACCGGCCCGCTGATCGGTCATGCTCGGCTCACGGCTTCCACTCGACGGGCAGGTTGGGCGCCTGGCTGCCGCTCGGCGGCACCTGCATGGTCTTCAGGGTGAACTCCATCACCTGCTTGAACACCGGCCCGCACAGCTGGCCGCCGAAGTGGCCGTTGACCGGGCCCTGGAGGGTGCAGGAGACGGTGTAGCGGGGGGCGTCGGCCGGGGCGAAGCCGATGAAGGAGGCGGTGTAGCCGTCGTAGCCGACCCCGTTGGCGGCCCCCCGGTTGGCGGTACCGGTCTTGCCGGCGACCCGGTAGCCGGGGATGGCGGCCTTGCCGCCGGTGCCCTGCTCGTCGTCGACGACCGACTCCAGCATCGAGGTGAGCGTCTTCGCGGTCTGCTCGCTGACCACCCGGGTCTGCTCGCCCGGCGGGGTCGGGGTGAACTTGCCGTCCGGCCCGGTGACCCCCTGGACGATGCTGGGCGCGACCCGCACCCCGCCGTTGGCGATGGTCGAGTACACCGAGGTGGCCTGCAGCGCGTTCATCTGCAGCGGGCCCTGGCCGAAGGAGATGTTGTACTTCTCCGAGGCGACCAGGTCCTCGGGCTTCTTGAGCATCCCGGAGGTCTCCCCGGGGAAGTTCAGGCCGGTCGGCTGGGCCACGCCGAACTTGCGCAGGTAGCCGTCCAGCACCTGGTTGGCCTTCAGCTGGTCGCCGTCGCCGAGGGTCTCCACGGCCTCGATGGTGCCGATGTTGGAGGACTTGGCGAGCACTCCGGCCAGGGTCAGGTACCAGTCCCCGTGCTCCACGTCGTCCTTGAACTGCTGGCCGGCCCGGACCAGCCGGTTCGGCACGGTGACCTTGGTGTCCCAGTTCGCCTTGCCGGAGTCCAGGACGGCCGCCAGGCTCATCAGCTTGGCGGTGCTGCCCGGCTCGTAGGCGTCCTGGAGGGCGGGGTTGCCGAGCTGGGGCTGCTTGGACAGGCCCAGGTCGTTGGGGTTGAAGCCGGGGGCGGTGGCCATCGCGAGGACCTGACCGGTCTTCACGTCCTGGACCACGACGTAGCCCTTCTCCGCGCCCGAGTTGGCCACCTGGTCGGTGATCGCCTTCTGGGCGGCCCACTGGATGTCCCGGTTGATGGTGAGCTTGACGTCGCTGCCCGGCACGGCCTCGTCGGTCGAGCCCCCGGCGGTGGGCACCAGCCGGCCGCCCGCCTGGGCGTAGCTGCTGTGGCCGTCCTTGCCGGCCAGCAGCTTCTGGTACTGCAGCTCCAGCCCCCCGGCGCCGGCGCCGTCCCCGTTGACGAAGCCGACCAGGTTGGCGGCCAGCCCGTCGGCGGGGTAGATCCGCTTCTGGGTCTCCTGGTTGAACACCCCGGCCAGCGGGTTGGCGCACTCGTTGTCCACCCGGGTGCGGCCGCCCTGGTCGGCGGGCTTGCCGAGCAGCTTCCGCTGGGCCTGGCAGGCCCGGGAGCCGGCCTGCTTCTCCAGGGTGGACTTCAGGTCGCTGATCTGGTTCCGGGCGGCCGGGGTCTGCTGGGCGGCGAGCCGCTTGTAGCGGCTCTTCGGGGTGTGCAGGTCGGCCGCGATCCGCTCCTTGGGCACGCCGAGGATCGGCGACAGCAGGGCGGCCGCCTGCTCCGGCGCGTCCGGGATGCCGGTCGCCGCCGGGGTGAACATCGCCGGGTCCGCGGTGATGTCGTACGCGTCGACGGTGGCCGCCAGGGCGACCCCGTCGGACGACGTTATCGAGCCGCGCTCGGCGGTGATCGGGATGTTCAGGTAGCGGTTGGTGTTGGCGTCGGCGGCCAACGCGTCGGCGTCGACCAGCTGGAGCTGCACCAGGCGCCCGGCGAAGACGGAGAACACCAGGGACAGCACCACGGTGATCACCCGCAGCCGGCGCCTCGGCTCCGCCAGTTTCAGCGCCTTGGGGCGGTGCGGCGGGCGCGGCTTCGGCCGCACCGCCGCCTGGCTGCGGACCGGCGGACGGCCCTCGGGGCGGCGCTGCTGCGGCGCACGGGGCGTCCGGGCGGCGGCCCTGGCGGGCTGGGCCTTGGCCGACTGCCCACGTGCTCCCTGGCCCTTGGCGGGCTGTTTGGCGCCCTGTCCCTTGGCGGGCTGCCCCTTCGCGGGCGCGGCAGGCCGGGGCGCAGCCGGGCGCGGAGGCTGACGGCGGCCCGAGCCCGAGCCGGACGGCTGACGGGGTGCGGTCATCGCTTGGCACCTCCCGGCGGCGGCGAGACCGGGTTGAGCTGGATCACCGAGTCACCGGCCGAGGCCGCCGGGGTCGGCGACGGCGCCGGGGCCGCCGGGGTGGCGGGCTGGGCGCCGGGCTGCGGCGAGGTCTGGGGGGCGGACGGCGCCGACGGCTGGGCGGAGGGCGTCGGTGCGGCCGGTGCGCCCGGGGAGGCCTTGGTCGGCCACGGGTCGACCGTCGACTTGCGCACCGGCGGGCTGTCCTGCGCCGGCCCGGGCGTGCCGACCACCTTGCCGCCGCCCGGTACGTCCAGGAAGGCCATCCCGCCGGCCGGGACCATGCCCAGCTCGGCGGCCCGCTTGGCCAGTGCGTCCGGGGCCGAGCTCTGGTCGATCTCCAGTTGGAGGCTCTGCTGCTCGTCGGTCGCCTTGGTGGTCTGCTTCTGCAGCCTGGACAGCTCGAAGGAGCCCTCGTTGAGCGCGGTGTTCAGTGCCAGCAGCCCGAACAGGCCGCCGGCCAGCAGCACCACCACGAGCACGGCGAACGGCGTGCGCCCCCGCACGGGGCGCCGCCCCGGCCGGACCGTGATCCGTGCCCTGCCCTGCCCGGGGAGTCCTCCCCGCCCCGCCCGGACCTCACCGGCCACCGGCCCCACTGTTCTCCTCCGCCCTTCGGACCCCGCCGGGCCTCAGCCCCGCCTGCCTCGGTCCCTGATCCTCTCCGCCACCCGCAGCCGCACGGGCGCGGCGCGCCGGTTCTCCTCGATCTCCTCGTCGGTGGCCAGTTCGGCACCGCGGGTGATCAGTTTGAGCCAGGGCTGGTGCTCCTCCGGCACGAACGGGAGCCCCGGCGGGGCGGTGCTGGTCGCCCCGGCGGCGAAGTACTGCTTCACCAGCCGGTCCTCCAGCGACTGGTAGGACATCACCACGATCCGGCCGCCGACCGCCAGGGCGTCCAGCGCCCCGGGGATCGCCCGGTCCAGGACCTCCAGTTCGCCGTTGACCTCGATCCGCAGCGCCTGGAAGGTCCGCTTCGCCGGGTTCCCGCCGGTGCGACGGGTCGCCGCCGGGATGGCGCCCCGCACCAACTCGACCAGACGCGCGCTGTTGGTGAACGGTTCCTTCGCGCGTTCCCGGACGATCACCGAGGCGATCTTCCCGGCGAACCGCTCCTCGCCGTAGACCTTGAGGATGCGTGCGAGGTCGCCGTGGCTGTAGGTGTTCAGCACCTCCGCCGCGCTGATCCCCCGGGACTGGTCCATCCGCATGTCCAGCGGCGCGTCCTGGGCGTAGGCGAAGCCGCGGTCGGCCTCGTCCAGCTGCATGGAGGAGACGCCGAGGTCGAAGAGGATGCCGTCGACCCGGTCGATGCCCAGGCGTTCCAGCACCTCGGGGATCTCGTCGTACACGGCGTGCACCAGGGTGGCCCGGTCGCCGAAGGGGGCCAGCCGCTCGCCGGACAGCTTCAGCGCCTGCGGGTCGCGGTCCACCGCGATCAGCCGGACCTCCGGGAACTGGGTGAGCAGCGCCTCGCTGTGGCCGCCGAGCCCGAGGGTCGCGTCCACCACCACGGCACCGGGGCGCGAGATCGCCGGGGCGAGCGCGTCCATGCACCGCTGCAGCATCACCGGTACGTGCTTGGGGCCCGGTTCGTTGGTGGTCATGCGCGGTGGCGCCCTTCCTCGGTGCGGAGCAGCCCGACGTCCGGGAGCTCCGGCCATTCTCGCCCACCGTCCCCCGGCACGACGACGCGGCCCGTGGTCCCCGCCCGCTCAGGGGGAAGGTCGTGACCGCCCGGCGCCGGGGAAGGTGCGCCAGGTGGGCACGGAGCGGGTGGAGGCCACGAGCCGCATCGGCCGGGCCGCACCGGCCGGTTGGGCCCGGTTGACGGACTCCGGCGGGTGTGCTCCACTGCGCCGCAACTCTATCGCGCGGGCCCCCTCAGTCAATGGTCCGCTCCGGCGCACCACCCGGGCGGCGGTACGGATCACCGCAGGTCGCGGCCGTGGAGACGGTCCGGTGCGGGCGCCGGCGGGGGCCCTCGCCGGCCGTCGCGCGCCCCTTCGAGCGGCCGGGTCCGGCCCCGCTCCGGGACCAGCCGGGACAAACCCTCCCGTTGTCGCTATGCGCTCGATCACAGCCGCCGGTTCTGTAGCTCCCGACCCCACCGGCCGGCCGCGGACGGCACTAACGTCGCCGGCATGACAGTGACTCCCGACCGGCCCACGGCGAACGACGCTGCCGACACCACCCGACCCGACATCATCGACCGTTTCGTGACGGCCAACCGCGCGTACGCGGTGACCTTCCGGGACGGCGGCATGGACGCCCGCCCGGTGCAGAGGATCGCCGTGGTGGCCTGCATGGACGCCCGCCTCGACCTGTTCGCGGCGCTCGGCCTCGAGCTGGGCGACGCCCACGTCATCCGCAACGCGGGCGGCGTGGTCACCGACGACACCATCCGGTCCCTGACCATCAGCCAGCGGGCCCTCGGTACCCGCTCGATCGCCCTGATCCACCACACCGGCTGCGGCCTGCTCGGCCTCACCGAGGACTTCCGCCGCGAGCTGGAGCTCGAGGTCGGCCAGCGCCCGCAGTGGGCGGTCGAGTCCTTCGTCGACCTGGACGGCGACGTCCGCCAGTCCATGCAGCGGGTGCGCACCTCGCCGTTCCTGCCGCACACCGACGACGTCCGCGGCTTCGTCTTCGACGTCCACACCGGCCTGCTGCGCGAGATCCACTAGCCGGCTCGCCCGGGCCCCGGCGCCCCGCCCGGTCACCGCCGTGCGGCATTCGGGGCCGGCCGAATGGTGACTTCCGCCCGTCCCCCGGGGGAGAATGCGCCTGCCGGTCGGACCCCGAACCACCTGGGGCGGCCGGGCCGCAGGCCGCCACCCCGGCACCGGATCCGCCGTCGGAACCGCCCCCGGGACGGCCGCGTCAAGCATGGGGTGGGGTCCGGCCTCGGTGAGGCGGGCGCAGCGTGCCAGGGAGCGTAAACGGGTGACGAGCTACAACGATCAGGCCGGTCTCGGCAGTCCTGCGGGGGGCGACCAGAGGGCGAACGGGTACCGCCAGGTCGGGCTCCCCGAGCTCGCCGCCGTCGTGGACCGGGTCCGCGGCAACATCGAGAGCGTGATCGAGGGTAAGCCGGAGGCCGTCCGGATCGCCCTGACCGTCCTGCTCGCCGAGGGCCACCTGCTGTTGGAGGACGTCCCCGGCGTCGGCAAGACCATGCTGGCCAAGGCGCTCGCCCGCTCGGTCGACTGCACCGTGCGCCGCATCCAGTTCACCCCGGACCTGCTGCCCTCGGACGTCACCGGCACCAACATCTACGACCAGCAGCAGCACGACTTCGAGTTCCGCCCGGGCGCGATCTTCGCCCAGATCGTGGTGGGCGACGAGATCAACCGCGCCTCGCCCAAGACCCAGTCCGCACTGCTGGAGTCCATGGAGGAGCGCCAGGTCACCATCGACGGCACCAGCTACGAGCTGCCCTCGCCGTTCATGGTCGTGGCCACCCAGAACCCGGTCGAGATGGAGGGCACCTACCCCCTCCCCGAGGCCCAGCGGGACCGCTTCATGGCCCGCATCTCGATCGGCTACCCCAGCGCCGAGGCCGAGTTCGCGATGCTCGACGTGCACGCCGGCGCCAACCCGCTGGCCGACCTGCAGCCCGTCGCCCACGCCGCCGACATCCTCAAGCTCATCGACCTGGTCCGCACCGTGCACATCGCCGACCCCGTCCGTCGCTACGCCGTCGACCTGGTCGCCGCCACCCGCACCAGCCCCGAACTGCGGCTGGGCGCCTCGCCGCGCGCCACCCTGCACCTGGTCAGGGCCGCCCGGGCCGCCGCGGCGCTGGACGGTCGCGACTACGTCACCCCGGACGACATCCAGCGCCTGGCCGTCCCGGTCCTCGCGCACCGGCTGATGCCGACCGCCGAGACCCAGCTGAGCCGCCGCACCTCCGAGCAGATCGTGGCCGACCTCGTGGCCCGGCTGCCGCTGCCGCGTCCGCAGGGCGGCCCGGCCGTCCGGAGGGGCTGAGGTGGCCCCATCCGACGAGCCGGGGGGACTGCGGGCCGGACTGCGCGGCCTCACCACCCGCGGCCGCTCCTTCCTCGCGGCCGGACTGACCGCGGTGGCCTGCGCCTACCTGCTCGGCCAGGACGCCCTGCTGCGGGTCGGCGTGCTGCTCGCCGCACTGCCGCTGGCCGCCGCCGTGGTGGTCGCCAACACCCGTTACCGGGTGGCCAGCGGCCGCCGGCTCAGCCCGCACCGGGCGATCGCCGGCCAGGAGGCCAGGGTCCACCTGCGGGTCGACAACGTCTCCCGGGTGCCCACCGGCCTGCTGCTGCTCGAGGACAAGGTCCCGTACGTGCTCGGGCCGCGCCCGCGCTTCGTGCTGGACAGGATCGAGCCGCGCGGCTACCGCGAGGTCTCCTACCGGGTCCGCTCGGACCTGCGGGGACGCTACCCGCTCGGGCCGCTCCAGCTGCGGCTGTCCGACCCGTTCGGGATGTGCGAGGTCGACCGCGCCTTCACCGCCTCCGACGTGCTCACCGTGGTCCCGCAGGTCCTGGCACTGCCGGCGGTGCGGCTGAGCGGCGAGTGGATCGGCCAGGGCGAGAGCCACAGCCGCACCCTGGCGCTGGCCGGCGACGACGACGTGATCCTGCGCGAGTACCGGCCCGGCGACGACCTGCGCCGGGTGCACTGGCGCTCCACCGCCAAGTACGGCGAGCTGATGGTGCGCCGCGAGGAGCAGCCGCAGAAGGCCCGCGCCACCGTCCTGCTGGACACCCGCGAGGTGGGCCACCGCGGCAGCGGCCCGGCGTCCTCCTTCGAGTGGTCGGTCAGCTGCGCCGCGTCCGTCGCCGTTCACCTGCTGGAGCGCGGCTACCAGACCCGGCTGCTGACCGACACCGGCCGCTGGGTGCCCGGCCCCGGCAGCGGCGGCGAGAACGCCGCCGCCGACGCCTCCGGCCTGATCCTGGACGCCCTCGCAGTCGTCGACCTCTCCGACGGCGGCGGGCTCTCCCGCGCCGAGGAACCGCTGCGGGCCGGCGGCGAGGGCCTGCTGGTCGCCGTCCTCGGCGAGCTGGACGCCGCGCAGACCGCCCGGCTGGCCCGGCTGCGCAGCCGTACCGGCGGGGCGATCGCCTTCCTGCTCGACACCGGGACCTGGGCGGGCCTGCGGATGCTCGCCCCGAACACCGGCGGCGACGAGTTCCGCGCTCGGGTCCGGCAGCTGCGCGAGGCCGGCTGGACGGTCCTGCCGGTGCGCGCCGGGGACTCCGTGCCTGACCTCTGGCGAGCCGTCGACGGCGCCAAGACCACCGCCCCCCACCGAGAAGAGGCCGGCGCGTGACCACCCGGGCCAAACTGACCGTGTACTCGGCGCTGGCCACCACGTTGGCCGCGCTGTGCATGCTCCCGCTGCTCACCACCCGCAGCTGGCTCACCCACGCCGTCCTGGTGATCGGTGTGGTCTCCGCGGTCGGAGCGGGCCTGCGCCGCTCCCCGCTGTTCCGCTGGGCGGTGCCGGTGGCCCAGCTGCTGGTGCTGCTCCTGCTGATGCTGCTCGGCTTCGCCGGCTCCGGGATGACCGGCGGCGTGCTGCCCGGCCCGAACGCGATGCGGGTGCTCGGGCAGGTCTTCTCCTCCGGCATCGACGACATCAGGCAGTACGCCATCCCGGCGCCGCCGACCGCCGGGCTGCGGCTGATCCTGGTCTCCTCGGTCGGCCTCATCTCCGTCCTGGTGGACACCGTCGCGGTGACCTACCGGCGCTCGGCGCTGGCCGGCCTGCCGCTGCTGACGCTGTACTCGATCGGCAACGGCCTGGCGGGTGAGCACGGCAGCTGGGTCTGGTTCGGCCTGGCCGCGGCCGGCTACCTGCTGCTGCTCTTCGCCGAGGGCGAGGACCGGGTGTCCCGCTGGGGCCGGGTCTTCCGCGGCGGCGCGCGCGGCACGATCGGCTCCGGCCGGGTCAGCCCCGGCGGCCGACAGGTCGGAGTGCTGGCCCTGGCCCTGGCGATGCTGCTGCCGGTCTTCCTGCCGCGCTGGGGCTCCGGACTGCTCGACTCGGGCCCCGGCGGCACCTCCGGCAAGGGCACCGCGGGCGGCGTGGCGACCAGCCTCGACCCGCTGGTCAGCCTGGAGGCGGCGATCAGCAAGCCGAGCGACAACGAGTTGCTCACGTACACCCTGGACAGCGACCTGGCCGACCAGATCTACCTGCGCACCGGCTCGCTCGACCAGTTCGACGGCACCGAGTGGAAGCTCAGCAGCTCCGTGGTCAGCGACCTCCCGGCCACCCTGCCCTCCCCCGAGGGCCTGCGCGCGACCGACGTCCCCCGGATCGAGGGCGACTTCCAGATCAGCGACCGGCTGGAGAAGAGCTGGCTGCCGATGCCGTACCCGGCCGCCTCCGTCCAGCTCCCCAACCGCGGCGAGTGGAAGCTCGACCCGCTGACCCGCACGGTGCTGCCGGCCGACGACAAGGCGATCCGCGGCCTGCACTACCAGGTCTCCGCACTGGACCTGCGGCCCACCGCCGACGAGCTGCGCACCGCCCCGCTCGCCCCGCAGGACATCCGGGAGCACTACACCGTCCTGCCCACCGACCTGCCGCCGGTGGTGGCCGAGCAGGCCAGGGCCGTCACCGCCGGGGCGCGCAACGACTACGACCGGGCGACGGCGCTGGTGAACTGGTTCACCGGCCCGCAGTTCCGGTACGACACCAACGTCGCGGGCGGCACCGGCAGCGACGCGATCGCCGTCTTCCTGCGCGACCGCCGGGGCTTCTGCGTGCACTTCGCCTCCACCATGGCGGCGATGGCGCGGGTGCTGAGGATCCCCTCGCGGGTCGCGGTCGGCTTCACCCCCGGCGACAGCAAGGGCGGCGACGTCTACTCGGTCACCGGCCGGATGTACCACGCCTGGCCCGAGCTGTACTTCTCCGGCTACGGCTGGATGCGCTTCGAGCCGACCCCGAGCCGTGGAGTCCCGGCCCGCTACCAGGAGGGCTCGACCACCCCGACCACCGCGCCCACCCAGCAGCCGACCGCCGCCGCGTCGAGCGCGGCCGCCGTCCCGACGCCGACCAGCAGCAGCGACTGCACCGCCAAGCAGCGCCAGCTCGGCGACTGCGGTTCCAGGAGCAAGGCCGCCACCGCGGCGGACGAACAGTCCTGGCTGCTCTCCCCGCAGGTGCTCGGCACCCTGGCCGGGGTGCTGGCGGTGATCGCGCTGCTGCTGGTGCCGATGTCCTGGCGGGCGGCCCTGCGCCGTCGCCGGCTCGGCGCCGGTGGACGGCGCCGGCCCGGCGGGGACGGCCCGGCCGAGCTGACCGACGCCCAGGTGCTGGCCGCCTGGGACGAGCTGGTCGACTCCGCCTGGGACCTGGGAATTCCCCCGGACGAGTCACGCACCCCGCGCTCGGCCGCCCGCCGGATCACCGAGACGGCTGAGCTGGACGCGGACGCGGCGGCGGCCGCCGGGCGCCTGGCGCTGGCCACCGAGCGGGTGCTCTACGCGCCGGCGGGGCAGGTCACCACGGCTCCGCTGGCCGCCGACGTCCGTACGGCCCGGCGCGGTCTGCTGGCCGGTGCCGGCCGGATGGGCCGGACCAGGGCACTGCTGCTGCCGCCGTCCTCGGCGCAGCTGTGGTGGCGGATCTCCGACGCGGTGCGGGCGGCCCGGACGGCCGTCGGCACCCGGGCCGAGCGGGCCGGTGCGGCGGTCAGCGGTCCGGTGCGGCGGCTGGTCACCCGGGGCCGGGGCAAGCGGTCCACGCCGGGGTCCTGAGCCCGGCGGGGCCGTACCGGACCGCGCCGGACCGTGGAGACGGGAAGGGCCGGGGCGGGCAGTCGATCGACTGCCCGCCCCGGCCCTTGGCTTCCGTCCTGGTAGTGCGTCGCACACCCGGCGTGCGCGCGGCTCAGAACCCGCCGGTCTGCTCGTCCCTGCGGCGCTGCCAGCGCTGCTCCACCCGGTCCATCATCCCGGCCTTGCGGCGCGGGGCGGCGGCCTGCCGGGGGCCGGGACCCTGACCCGCGGGCCCCCGGCGCCAGCCGGTGACGGCGAACACCGCGCAGCCGAGCATCACCAGGAAGCCGACGACGCTGACCCAGATCTGGTCCGGAACGACCATGCCGCCCATCAGCAGGCCGACCCCCACCACGAACCCGGCGATGGCCAGATAGACCCGCCGACGGGTGTAGGTGCGCAGCCCGGTTCCCTCGAGCGCCGACGCGAATTTGGGATCTTCGGCATACAGCGCTCGCTCCATCTGGTCGAGCAGTCGCTGCTCGTGCTCCGAGAGCGGCACGGAGTCCTCCTACTCGTCGGTCGCGGGTGCGACCGGTCCGCCACCCCGGTCGGGGAGGCAAGTCCAATCAGCCATGGGGCACATGGTCGGACGCCTGTGCGGGGGACCCGGCCCGTGTCGTCCATATGCCCCACGCGTCCGGCTGTCATGCTTTCCGGCTTTACCCAGATCATACGGTCCGTGGGCCCGTTACGGGGTGGTCTGCGCCGCGTGGGCCGGGCCACTTCGACCGGGCGGGGCCGCACCCGGATGAACGCGGGACGGCCCGGACAAGTGCCCGATCCGATGGAATCGGCCGGAAGCTGGGGAGGTTCGCGGGCGCACCGGGGTGGGGCCGGGGGGAACCGGCGCCCGGCCGGGAAAGGAACCGCCGCCGCACGGCGGGTGAACCGTACGGCGGCGGGCGGTCCCAGGGGGTCAGGCCAGGGTCGCCAGCAGGTGCAGCTGGGTGGCCACGGCGTGGAAGGCGGGCTGCTCGGCGGCGGCCTCCTCCAGCTTCAGCAGCGCCTCCACCGCGCCGGGCTCGGTGTCCACCAGGACGCCGGGCACCAGGTCGGCGAAGACCCGGACGCCGTGCACCGACTCGACCCGCAGGCCGGCGCCCTCGGCCAGCCGGCCCAGCTCCTCGGCGGTGAAGCGGCGCGGCATCGGATCCTGGGCGCCCCAGCGGCCGTCGGCGGCGGAGAGCACCGTCCGGGCCTCGTTGAAGTGGCCGGCCAGCGCGCGGGCCAGGACCGCGCCGTTCCGGTTGGCGGCCAGCAGGCTGACCAGGCCGCCCTTGCGCAGCGTGGCGGCCAGGCTGCCGAGCGACTCGGCCGGGTCGTCCACGACCTCCAGCACGCCGTGGCAGAGCACCGCGTCCACGGTGCCGGGGGCGATCAGCTCGGGCAGCGTCTGGGTGTCGCCCTGGACGGCCCGCACCAGGTCCGTCACCCCGGCCTCGGCGGCCCGGCGCTCCAGCGCGAACAGCGCGTCGGGGCTCGGGTCGACCACGGTGACCCGGTGGCCGAGCTTGGCCACCGGCACGGCGAAGTTGCCGGTGCCGCCGCCGGTGTCGACGACGTCCAGCACCGGCTGCTCCAGCTCGGCCGCCCGCTTCTCCAGGGCTGCCCGCACCACCTCCCACACCACGGCGGTACGCAGGGCGCTGCGGGGACGCGTCGGGTACAAGGTGGGGCTCCTCGGCACGTGCGGTTCGATCGGGATGCCTCCACCTTAAGCCTCGGGCGTCGGGGCGCCGGTCAGGCCCGGGGGTCGTCGGCGTCCAGCGGGAGCCTGGGGGCGGGCGGGGTCGGCCGCAGGCCGAGCAGGCGCTCGACCAGGCGCAGGAACAGGGCGGAGTTGCGGATCAGGTCGTCGGCGTCGCGGGCCGAGGCGGCGCCCCGGATCCCGGCCTCGGCGGCGGCCCGGCGGCGGGCGCCGGCTCCGTAGTACCCCGCCCACTCGGCCAGCTCGGGGGCCACCTCGGGCAGCACCTCCCAGGCGCTGCGGATGGCCTTGCGCCGCCGCGGGTTCTTCTCCGGCCGGCCGCGCACGGCCAGCACGGCGGCCACCGTGCGCAGCGCGGCGAGGTGGGCGGTGGCGTAGCGCTCCAGCGGATCCTCCAGCGCGCGGGCTCGGGTGAGCGTCCGGTGGGCGTCGGAGAGCAGGTCCAGGGCGGCGGGCGGCGCGGTGATCCGGCGCAGCACCGGATGGACGTCACGGCCCGCCGGGCGCCCTCCGGAGGGACCCGGGGCGTGCGGCTGGGCAGCGGAGTGGAGGCGGGCGGTGACGGGCTCAGGACGGCTGATGGTCATGGTCTCCCCCGTTCCGAGGCAGCGCGCGGACCGGGTGGTCCGTGCTCCACCATCGTGAACGGCACCACTGACAATCCCCGCCCGGTCGGCGTACCGGCGGCGGGCGCGGGCCCTTCCCCCGTGCCGCGCCGCCGCCGTGTGCCGTCGCCCCGCCGTCCCCCCACCGGGAGGCGGGGCGCTGTCCCCCTCGGCGACCGGTCTCCCCCCGGCCCGCTCCGCCGCCCCGTGTCGGCGGTGCGGGTCCGTGACCGGCCCTCGTGCGGACCTTCCGCCGCCGTCCCCGGGCACTCCCGGCCGGGGGGACGGACGGATCCGCCACCCGGGCGGGCCGGCGCCCGACGCGCCGCCCTCCCGGGTGCCACCACTCTCCCGTCCCGGCAGGTCGCGGGCCATCCGCTGAACTACTCAACCGTGGACCTGAGTATCCGTACTCAGATCCGCCCGCCTCCGCCCGGGCCGGAACCGCGGCGGTGTCCGCGGCGTCCCGGCTCCCGGTACGGTACGGCGGGCCGGGCGATCCGGCGAGGGTTTTCCCGGAGTCGCCCACCGGGACCGCGACGGCCGACCGGGCCGACGACGGATGTGCGAGGAGGGGGACACGATGACGGTCCTGCCGCTGATCTTCACCAGCGGCCTGGCCAGCGGCGTCAACGCGTACGCGGTGGTGCTGCTGCTGGGCCTGCTGGGCCGATTCGCCGACGCGGAGTCCGTGCCGCACGCGCTCGAGCGCACCGACGTGCTGATCGCGGCGGCGGTGCTGTTCGCGCTGGAGGCCGTGGCCGACAAGATCCCGTACGTGGACACCGTCTGGGACGCCGTGCACACCGTGATCCGGCCGGTCGCGGGTGCCGTCGTGGGCGCGCTGATCGCGAGCGCCGACCCGGGCTCGCTCGGCGAGCTCGCGGCCGGCGCGGTGGGCGGCACCACGGCGCTGGTCAGCCACCTGGTGAAGGCCTCGCTGCGGATGGCGGTGAACACCTCGCCGGAGCCGGCCAGCAACATCGTGGTCAGCGTGGCGGAGGACCTCTCGGTGGCCGGTCTGGTCACCCTGGCGATCTTCCACCCCTGGCTGGCCGCCTCGCTCGCCGCCGCCGTCCTGGCCGTCGGCCTGCTGCTGGTCCGGCTGGCGGTCCGCAGGATCCGCGCCTTCCGGGCCCGCCGCCGCGAACGCCGGGCGGCCCGGGCGGCCGGAAAGACCGGGGTGGCCGGGGTGGCCGGGGCGACCGGGGCGGGCGTCCGGGCCGGGCATCCCTAGTCGGGCGCCGTGCAGGGCCTCCCGGCCGGGCCTGCGGAGCGTCGCCCCGCAGGCAGGGGTCCGGGCACGGGCCCCGAGGGCTTGTCTGACAATTCGCGTCGGATCAGCGCGCGGCGTTGGGCGCCCGGATGGGCGTGCGGGCGAAGCGTCCTCGTACTGGGTCGTACTTGGACGTTTCGCCGGTGCGTCCAGCCGGGATGTCCGGCGTCGCGCGCCCGACGGGAATTGTCAGACAAGCCCTAGCTAGGATCGGGCCATGGCAGAGATCGTCGTCATCGGTGCAGGAATGAGCGGGCTCGCGGCGGCCTCCCGGCTGGCGACCCTCGGCCACCGGGTGACGGTCTGCGAGGCGGGCGGCACGTACGGCGGCATGGTCGGCCGGTACGAGCGCGACGGCTTCGCCTTCGACACCGGCCCCGGGCTGCTCCCGCTGCCGGCCGTCTACCGCGACCTGGCGCTGAAGACCGGCAAGGAGCCGCTGGAACAGCTGGTCGAGCTGGCCCCGGTGGACCCGGAGAGCCGGCACCTGCTCCCCGACGGCACCGCCGTCACCCTGCCCAACGCCTCGCGCGGCGGCGTCAGCCAGGCCCTGGACGCCGCCTTCGGCGCGGGCTCCGGCGCCCGCTGGAGCGAGGTGATGAACCGCGGCCGGACGGTCTGGGAGGCCACCCGGCGCCCGCTGCTGGAGGAGCCGCTCCCGGCCGACCGGGGCTTCCTGGGGACCGACCCGTACCCCGTGCCGCCCCGGACCGGCCTGGCCCGGCTGCGCCGCCCGCGCCCGTGGACGCTGGCGGACGTGGCGCGGCGCGAGCTCGGCGGCCACCCGGGCCTGACCGCCCTGCTGTCCGAGCCGGCGCTGCGTCACGGCTTCGTCCCGGGGCGGGCCCCGGCCGGGGCCACCGTGCTGCCGTACATGGAGCAGTCCTTCGGCGTCTGGTACGTCCGGGGTGGTCTGCGGGCCCTCGCGGAGGCGGTGTTCCGCCGCTGCGAGCTGCGCCGGGTCGGATTCCGCTTCGACACCCCCGTCACCCGGGTGGTGGTCGAGGGCGGTCGGGCGCGCGGGGTCGAGACGGCGGACGGCCGGATCGACGCGGATCTGGTGGTGTCGGCGATGGACGCCGGCGCCCTCTTCGCGCACGGCCTCGCCGAGTGGCCGGGGGAGCCGCCCGAGGAGTGGCGGCCGCACGGGGTGCCCGGCCGGTTCAGCGTGCTGCTGGCCCTGCGCGGGCGCCGCCCGGAGGGCACCCCGCACCGGACGGTGGTGCACGCGGCCGATCCGGCCGCCGAGGAGAGCGCCCTGAGCCTCGCGGGGCCGCCCTGCGAGCGCCCCACCGTGCAGGTGCTGCGCCCGGACGACCCGGCGCTGCGGCCCGACGACGACCACGAGAGCGTGGTGCTGACCGCGACCGTCCCCGCCCAGGGTGACGCCGACTGGACCGCCCCCTGCGTCGCCGACCGCTACGCCGACCGGCTGCTCGCCCACGTGGACGCGGCCGGCCTCGGCCTGCGCGAGCGGCTGCTGTGGCGGGTGGTCCGCACCCCGGAGGACACCCGCCGGGAGACCGGCGCCCTCGGCGGCGCCGTCGCCCGCCCCGCCCTGGCCGGGTCGGCGGGCTCGTGGCTGAAGGCCGCCAACGAGTCGCCCGTCCCCGGGCTCTACCTGGTCGGCGGCAACGCCCACCCGGGCGGCGGGCTCTCCCGCGCCGGGATGTCCGCCTGCATCGCGGCCGGCCTGATCGGTCCGGCGTGACGCCGACGGCCGGGCGTCAGCCCTGCTGCCAGGTGTGCTGCTGCTGGTAGCCGTAGCCGCTCTGGTCGTACACCGGCTGCTGCGGAACGCCCTGGGTGTGCTGCTGCTCGGGCTGGGGCTGCCACTGCTGCTGGGCGTTCGGGTCCCAGGCCTGCTGCTGGTGCGGTTGCTGCTGGTAGCCCGCGTACGGGTCGTGGGCCTGCTGGTAGCCGCCGTACGGGTCCTGCTGCTGGGGGTAGCCGTAGGACTGCTGCTGGTCGTAGGCGAAGGCGGGCTGCTGCTGGGTCTGCCACTGCTGCTGGTCGTAGCCGGACTGGTAGGCCGCGGCGTACGGCTCCTGGGGCTGCTGCTGGGCCGACTGCTCGTAGTAGGCGGGGGCGTAGACGCCGTCCTGGGCCAGTTCCTGCATCTCGAAGGCGGCGGTCTGCTCGACCTCCGGGGCGTCCTCGGCGGCCGGCTCCGGGGCCGGCGGCTCCTCGACCGCGCTGACCTCGCCGACCCGCTCCTCGGGCACCGCGGCCGCCGCGACCGCCGCCGCGCCGCCGGTGAGGGCGCCGAGCAGCGGCACCTTGGCCAGCGGGCCGGGCAGGCCGCCGTCGGGCGTGCGCAGGGACCAGCCGGTGCGGTAGCCGCGCTTGACCGAGAGGGTGACGAAGGCCTGGCCGACGGCGAAGGACGCGGCTCCGGCACCGATCACCACGACCGAGCCGAGCGCCATCCCGGCGGCCACCCCGAGGAAGCCGACCAGGGCGACCACCCGCCAGTGCAGCGGGGCCCGGTTCTGCAGCAGGACCTCGGCGACGAGCCAGAGCGCCACCACCGCCAACGCGACGTACAGGAGCAGGAATCCGATGCCCATCCGCGCGCTACCTCCAGTCGCGTGCCCGCGCGCGCCGCGCGTGTGCGGCGACTGTACCGGTTCAACGGCCGGGGTACCGCATCGCGTTCCCGCCGTCGGCGGCACCGGTCGCAGCCGGACGGGGCACGTCACCGGGCCCGCCACCGCCGAACGGTGACGGGCCCGTGAACAGCGGCCGAAGAGACCCTACCGCCGGTGCAGCCCCAGGTTCTGGTAGATCTCCAGCGTCGCCGTCGAGTGGTTGAGCGTGATGAAGTGCAGGCCGGGCGCGCCCTCGGCGAGCAGGCGCTCGGCCATCGCGGTGGCGTGCTCCATGCCGATCGCCCGCAGCGCCGCCGGGTCGTCGACGGCCGCCCGCAGCCGGGCCTCCAGCTCCACCGGGAAGGCGGAGCCGCTGAGCTGCGGGAAGCGCTCCAGCTGCTTGGCGTTGGTCACCGGCATGATCTCCGGGATGATCGGCGTCTCGCAGCCCGCGGCCGTCACCCGGTCGCGGAACCGCAGGTAGTCGTCGACCTCGAAGAACATCTGGGTGATCGCGTAGTCGGCGCCGGAGCGGACCTTGGCGACGAAGTGCCGGATGTCGTCGTCCCAGTTGTCCGAGCGCGGGTGCATGTTCGGCGAGGCCGCGACGCCGACGCAGAAGTCGCCGATCCCCTTGATCAGCTCGACCAGCTCGTACGCGTAGGTGACGCCGTCCGGGTGGCGGACCCACTCGCCCATCGGGTCGCCGGGCGGGTCGCCGCGGACCGCGAGGATGTTCCGCACCCCCTGGTCGGCGTACTGGCCGATGATGTTGCGCAGTTCGGCGGTCGAGTGGTCCACCGCAGTCAGATGGGCGACCGGGGTGAGCGTGGTCTCGGTGGCGATCCGGCCGACCATGTTGACGGTGCGCTCGCGCGAGGAGCCGCCGGCGCCGTACGTCATGCAGACGAAGTTCGGGTCCAGCGGTTCGAGCCGACGGATGGCGTCCCACAGCTTGTGCTCGCCGGCCTCGCTGCGCGGCGGCATGAACTCGAAGGAGAAGGAGCGCTTTCCGGCCGCCAGGAGGTCGCGGACCGTCTGTGCGCGGTCCGACCTCGTGGAGGCGATGCCGAGTGCCATGCTGGCAGGTTATCCGGCTCTCGAAGGGGCCGGACAACCCGGTTCCACCATGTGGGACACGTGGTGGACCCCGTTCCGCTCCGCTCCCGGCGGCCCCCGCCGTCCCGCTCGCACGCCCGTTCCCGGCTCCCCCGCTACGCTTGCTGCACCCCAGCGAACCAGCGGAGCAGCATCGTGACCTCGTCCAGCAACCGGCCGGCCAACCCCATTGACGTGGAGGACGTCCGCGCCCGCGTCAACGACGCCCTCGCCGCGTTCATGGACGGCCAGGCCGCGCTGCTCGGCAAGATCTCGCCCCAGCTGGGCCCCGCCTGCGACGCGCTGCGCGACTTCCTGCTGGACGGCGGCAAGCGGCTGCGCCCCGCCTTCTGCTACTGGGGCTGGCGCAGTGCCGGCGGCCCCGCCGACGACGCGGGCATCGCCGCCGCGGCGGCCGCCCTGGAGCTGCTGCAGGCCAGCGCGCTGGTGCACGACGACCTGATGGACCGCAGCGACACCCGCCGCGGCCTGCCGTCGGTCCACCGCCGCTTCGAGGCCCTCCACCGGGACAGCGGCTGGCGCGGCGACCGCGAGCAGTACGGTGCCTCGGCCGCGGTGCTGCTCGGCGACCTGCTGCTGATCTGGTGCGACGAACTGTTCCTGCGCTCCGGACTGGACCCGGCCGCCGTGCTGGCCGCCAAGCCGGTGTTCGACCTGATGCGCACCGAGGTCATGGTCGGCCAGTACCTGGACGTGCTGGAGCCGGTGGCCGGCGACTCGGCCGACGGGGGCGCGCTGGACCGCGCGCAGACCGTCCTGCACTACAAGTCGGCGAAGTACACGATCGAGCGGCCGCTGCAGGTCGGCGCCCTGCTCGCCGGGGCCGGGACGGAGCTGGTCGAGGCCCTCGGGGCGTTCGGGCTGCCGCTGGGCGAGGCCTTCCAGCTGCGGGACGACCTGCTCGGGGTCTTCGGCGATCCCGCCGTCACCGGCAAGCCGGCCGGGGACGACCTGCGCGAGGGCAAGCGCACCCTGCTGGTCGCCCACGCGATGCGTGCCCTGCCGCCCGCCGACGCCCGGCACCTGGACGCCCGGCTCGGCGCGCCGGACCTCGCCGCCGAGGAGGTCACCGAGCTGCGCAACCTGGTCGCCCGCAGCGGCGCGCCCGAGCTCGTGGAGCGCCGGATCGAGGAGCTGATGCGGCAGTCGCTGGGCGCGCTGGAGGCGGCGCCGCTCGCCGACGAGCGGGCCCGGGCGGTGCTGCTGGCGCTGGCCGAGGCCGCCACCGTCCGCACGTACTGACCGTTCCCGGGCAGCACCGGACGACGGGACGGGCCCGCCGGTCGCCGAGGCGATGGCGGGCCCGTCCGTTCGACCGGCGGCCGGTCAGAGCGCCGCGCGCACCCGGCGGGACAGCTCGGCGGCGGCCGCCCGCGGGTCCTCCGCCGCGGTGACGGCCCGGACCACCACGATCCGGCGGGCCCCGGCGGCCAGCACCTCGTCCAGGTTGCCGAGGTCGATCCCGCCGATCGCGAACCACGGCCGGTCGGTCGGCTGCTTCGCCGCGTACGAGACCAGGCCGAGGCCCGGTGCGAAGCGGCCCGGCTTGGTCGGCGTCGGCCAGACCGGACCGGTGCAGAAGTAGTCCACGCCCGGCTCCGCGATCGCCGCGTCCACCTCGGACTCCGCGTGGCAGGAGCGCCCGATCAGCACGTCCTCGCCGAGGATCGCCCGGGCGGCCGGCACCGGCAGGTCGTCCTGGCCGAGGTGCAGCACGTCCGGCCGGGCCGCGTGGGCGACGTCGGCCCGGTCGTTGACGGCCAGCAGCTTGCCGTGGCGGCGGCAGGCGTCGGCGAAGACCTCCAGGGCCGCCAGTTCCTGCTTGGCCTCCAGCCCCTTGTCGCGGAGCTGGACGACGTCCACTCCGCCGGCCAGCGCGGCGTCCAGGAACTCGGCGAGGTCGCCCTGCTCGCGGCGGGCGTCCGTGCACAGGTACAGCCGGGCGTCGGCCAGGCGGTCGCGCAGCGTGTCCGCCGCCATCAGATGAGCATCGCCTGGGCGCGGCGCTTGACCTCGGTGCCGCGGTTCTCGCGCAGCGCCTGGATCGGGCTGCCGGGCAGCGACGGGTCCTCGGTGAAGAGCCACTCCAGGATCTCCTCGTCGCTGAACCCGCAGTCCCGCAGCACGGTCAGGGTTCCGGACAGGTGCTTGACCAGTCCCTTGTCCTCGATGAAGGCCGCCGGGACCTGCAGTGACTTGTTCGGGCCTCGCCGGACGGCGATCAGCCCGCCGTTGCGGACCAGGTCACGCACCTCGGTGACCCGCACTCCCCACAGCTCCGAGATGTCGGGCAGGTACATCCACTCGGGGATCAGGGCTTCAATCTTGCTTTCGATCTCACTCACGCCACCAGACTGCCACCTCGGCGGCCCGCCGCGCACCAGCCGCTACCCCGCGACGGCCGACTTCAGTGGCACCGAGGGGTCGGCGGCGAGGGCGCGGTCCACCGCCGTGCCGCGCTCGATCAGCTTCCGCCCCTGGGTGAGGTCGCGCGGCCGGTCCACGGCCAGCAGCGCGCTCGGCACCCCGTCGCGCAGCCAGAGCACCGACCAGGCGGCGTCCTGGGGGCTGCCGCGCCACAGCAGCTCGTCGCCCTCGGCGTGCCGGCCGGCGTACTGGACCATCCGCCCGAACTGCTCGGACCAGAAGTACGGCACCGGGTCGTAGGGAGCGTCCGCCCCGAGCACCGCGGCGGCCGCGGCCTCGCCGGACTGCAGCGCGTGGTCCCAGTGCTGGACGGCCAGCCGGCCACCGGAGCGGGCCGACGGGTAGCTCACGCAGTCCCCGGCGGCGAAGACCCCGGGCAGGCCGGTGCGCAGCCGCTCGTCCACCACCACCGAGCCCGCCGCGTCCAGTTCGACGCCCGAGCCCGCCAGCCACCCGGTCGCGGGCCGGGCGCCGACGCCGACCACCACCTCGTCGGCGGCCAGGTGCGAGCCGTCCGCCAGCAGCACCGCGCCCTCCTCGACGGCGGCCACCCCGACCCCGCAGCGCAGTTCGACCCCGGCCTCGGCGTACCAGGCGGCCATCGCCGTGCCGACGGCGGCCGGCAGGGCGCCCGGCACCGGCGCCGGGCCGGCCTCCACCACGGTCACCTCGCAGCCGGCCTGCCGCGCGGCGGTGGACACCTCGGCACCGATCCAGCCCGCGCCGACCAGCACCAGCCGCAGCCCGGGGCGCAGCAGCGCGCGCAGCGCCAGGGCGTCGTCCAGGGTGTGCAGCAGGTGCGCCCGCTCGGCGCCGGGCAGTGCGCGCGGGGTCGCGCCGGTGGCGATCACCAGCGCGTCGTACGGGAGGTCGCCGCCGTCGGTGCGCAGCACGCCGGCGGCCAGGCCGGTGGCGCGACGGCCGAGGAGCAGCTCGATGCCGAGCTGCCCGTAGTCGATGTCCAGGGTGGTGGCGTCGGCCTTGCCGAGCAGCACGTCCTTGGACAGCGGCGGCCGGTCGTACGGCGCGTGGGTCTCCTCGCCGACCAGCGTGATCCGCCCCCGCCAGCCGTCCTGCCGCAGCTTCAGGGCGCACTGCGCCCCGGCCAGCCCGGCCCCGACGACGACCACCCGATCCGTTCCGCTCAGCTCTGCCACGCCCGTCACTGTACTCAGCACCGCAACGGGCACTTGGCGCCCGCCCGCCCCTCGGCCGCCCGCCCCGCTCGGCCGTCCCGCGTCGCCCGAGGGCCTTCGGCCGGGCCGACCCCCGGCGTTAAGGTGGGTGCACCACACGGGAGCCCGGCGTACCGGGCTGAGAGGCGGGCTGGCACGGCCCGCGACCGTCCGAACCTGATCCGGGTCATACCGGCGAAGGGAGAAGAGCAGCCTTGTCACGCTCGCCCTCAGGCGTCCACGCCGACGTGCTGGTGATCGGCGGGGGCGTCATCGGCCTCGCCGTCGCGTGGCGCGCCGCACAGCGCGGGTCGCGGAACGTGGTCGTGGTCGACCCCTCCCCCGGTGGCGGGGCGGCCGGGGTCGCGGCCGGGATGCTGGCGCCGGTCACCGAGCTCCAGTACGGCGAGGAGCCGCTGCTGCGCCTCGGCATGGCCTCCAACGAGCGGTACCCGGCGTTCGCCGCCGAACTCGCCGAGGCGAGCGGCGGCGAGGACACCGGCTACCGCCGCTGCGGCACGATCGCCGTCGCACTGGACTCCGACGACCGCGAGGAACTGCGCGACCTGCACGCCTTCCACCAGCGGCTGGGTCTGGACTCCAGCTGGCTGACCGGCCGGGAGGCCCGCAGGCTGGAGCCGATGCTCGCGCCCGGGGTGCGCGGCGGCCTGCACGTCGCGGACGACCATCAGGTGGACCCCCGGCGGCTGCTCCGGGCGCTGCTGCGCGCCTGCGAGCGCGCGGCCGTCGGGATCCACCGGGCCGAGGCGGTCGAGCTGCTGGTCGAGGGCGGCCGCGCGGTCGGCGCCCGGCTCAGCACGCACGGGACGGTGACCGCCGACCGGGTCGTGCTCGCCGCCGGCCCGCACAGCCACCGCCTGCCCGGCCTGCCGGAGGGCGTGCTGCCGGCGATCCGCCCGGTGAAGGGGCAGGTGCTCCGGCTGCGCGTCCCCGAGGCGTACCGGCCGTTCCTGTCCCGCAACGTCCGCGCGGTGGTGCGCGGACAGCACCTGTACCTGGTGCCGCGCGAGGACGGCGAGCTGGTCATCGGCGCGACCACCGAGGAACAGGGCTACGACACCACCGTCACCGCCGGTGGCGTGTACGAACTCCTGCGCGACGCACACGAGTTGGTGCCGGGCATCACCGAACTCCCGCTCGTGGAGAGCTCCGCCGGGCTGCGCCCCGGCTCGCCGGACAACGCCCCGCTGCTCGGCCCGACCGCGCTGCCCGGGCTGGTCGCCGCCACCGGCCACTACCGCAACGGCGTGCTGCTCACCCCGGTGACCGCCGACCTGGTCGCCGAGTACCTGACGACCGGCGAAGTCCCCGATCTCGCAAGGCCGTTCACGCCCACCCGGTTCTCCCCCGACCACTCCACCGCGAAGGCCCCCGCATGACCGAGATCGCCCTGACCGTCAACGGCGAGCCCCGCCGGCTGCCCGCCGCCACCACCCTCGCCGAGCTGGTGGCCAGCGTCAGCAAGGCCAACGCCGGGGTCGCCGCCGCACTCAACGAGGCCGTGGTGCCGCGCAGTTCGTGGCCCGACACGCCGCTGAACAGCGGCGACCGGATCGAGATCCTCACCGCCGTCCAGGGAGGCTGACACCATGGCCGACGACCTTCTCACCATCGCCGGGACGGCCTTCTCCTCCCGGCTGATCATGGGCACCGGCGGCGCACCGAGCCTGGAGGTGCTGGAGCGCGCCCTGCTCGCCTCCGGCACCGAGCTGACCACGGTGGCCATGCGCCGGGTGGACGCCGGCACCCAGGGCTCCGTCCTGGACGTGCTCACCCGCAACGGCATCCGGGTGCTGCCCAACACGGCCGGCTGCTACACCGCCGGCGAGGCCGTGCTGACCGCCCGGCTGGCCCGCGAGGCGCTCGGCACCGACTGGGTGAAGCTGGAGGTGATCGCGGACGAGCGCACCCTGCTGCCCGATCCGATCGAGCTGCTGGACGCCGCCGAGACCCTCGTCGACGACGGCTTCACCGTGCTCCCGTACACCAACGACGATCCGGTGCTGGCCCGCAAGCTGGAGGACGTCGGCTGCGCGGCGATCATGCCGCTGGGCTCACCGATCGGCTCCGGACTGGGCATCCGCAACCCGCACAACTTCCAGCTGATCGTGGAGAGCGCGGGCGTCCCGGTGATCCTGGACGCGGGCGCCGGCACCGCCTCCGACGTCGCGCTGGCCATGGAGCTGGGCTGCGCGGCGGTGATGCTCGCCTCCGCGGTGACGCGCGCTCAGGACCCGGTGCTGATGGCCGAGGCGATGCGGCACGCCGCCGAGGCCGGCCGGCTCGCCCACCGGGCCGGCCGCATCCCGCGCCGCTTCCACGCCGAGGCCTCCTCCGCGATGGCCGGCCGGGCCGATCTGGACACCCGCGAGCGTCCGGCGTTCTGAGGCCGTCGCGCATGTCACAAGCCGGTCCCGGAGACGGCGTCCTCCGGGACCGGCGTCCGTCCGCCCCACTACACTCGCCCGGGTGGACATGGCACTGCACGACCCCCTGATCGGCACCCTCCTCGACAACAGGTACCGGGTCGAGCAGCGCATCGCCACCGGCGGGATGTCCACCGTCTACCGGGGGACGGACACCCGGCTGGACCGGGTGGTCGCGCTCAAGGTGATGCACCCCCAGCTGGCCGGCGACGACGGCTTCACCGCCCGCTTCATCCGCGAGGCCAAAGCCGTCGCCAAGCTCACCCACCCCAATGTGGTCAACGTCTTCGACCAGGGCGCGGACGGCGGGAACGTCTTCCTCGCCATGGAGTACGTCCCCGGCCGCACCCTGCGCGACCTGCTGCGCGACCGCGGCGCCCTGTCGGTGCGGGCCGCGCTGGACGTCCTGGAGCCGGTGCTCGCCGCGCTCGGCGCCGCCCACCGGGCCGGGCTGGTCCACCGGGACGTCAAGCCCGAGAACGTGCTGATCACCGAGAGCGGCCTGGTCAAGGTCGCCGACTTCGGCCTGGTCCGGGTGCTCGGCACCGCCGACGGCGCGCCCACCTCCACCAGCACCGCCACCGGCGGCACCGTGCTGGGCACCGTCTCCTACCTGGCGCCCGAGCAGATCCTCCCGGACGCCCCCACCGACCAGCGGGTGGACGTCTACGCGGCCGGCATCCTGCTGTACGAGATGCTCACCGGCCGCCGCCCGCACACCGGCGACAATCCCGTCCAGGTCATGTACAAGCACCTGCACGAGGACGTCCCGGCCCCCTCGCTGGTCGCCCCGGAGGTCGCCCCCGCGCTGGACGCCATAGTGACCGGCGCCTGCGCCCGGGCGGCGGACGCCCGGCCCTACGACGCGGTCGAGCTGCTCGCCGCGCTCCAGCGGGTCCGGCGCACCCTCACCCCGGACGAGCTGGACGCCGAGCCGCCCGCCTCCACCCGGCCCAGCCCGCGCTACCCGACCAGCGAGCCGACCTCGGTGATCCAGTCGCCGGTCCGGCCCGCGGACGCCCCCGCGCCGGAGCGCACCAGCGTGCTGGACGTGCCGGCCGACCTGATGGACCAGCTGCTCGTCGAGCCCCGCCCGTACGACGAGCCGACCCCGGTGCGCACCGCCCGGCCGGGCCGGCTGCGCCGCCTCCCGCGCAAGCCGCTGATCTGGGCCGCCGCCCTGACCGCCCTGGTGCTGGCGGTCGGCGGGGCCACGTACGGGATCTCCGGCGGCCTGTACGGCTCGGTACCGGGCGTGCTCGGCAAGGACCGGGGCGAGGCGCAGCGGATCCTGGACCACGAGGGCATGCACGGCAGGTTCGTGGAGGCGTTCAGCGAGTCCGTCCCGGCCGGGCTGGTGATCTCCACCGACCCCGGGGTGGGCGCGCGCACCCGCAAGAGCGACGCGGTGACCGTCACCGTCTCCAAGGGCCCCAAGCGCATCGCGGTGCCGGACGTCACCGGCAAGAGCGCCGACGACGCGGCCGCCGCGCTGGCCACCGCCGGGCTGACCCGGGGCACCGTGACCGAGACGTACGACGACGGCGTGCCGGCGGGCTCGGTGGTCAGCAGCTCGCCCGCCGCCGGCCGGCTGCTGCAGGAGAACGCCGCGGTCTCGCTGGTGGTCAGCAAGGGCATGGTGCCGGTCCCGGACGTCACCGGGATGAGCCGGGAGGACGCGCAGAAGGCGCTGCAGGCGGCGGGCTTCACGATGAAGGCCGCGACCGACTGGACCCTCGGCATCGGCAAGGTGAGCGGCCAGTCGCCGGCCGCCGGTGAACGGCGGCCGCAGAAGACCGTGGTGACGGTCAGCTTCTCGCTCTTCTAGCGGCAGGTCGTCTTCCAGAGGCAGGTCGGTGCGGCTCCGGAGGGCCCGTACGGCTTCGGCGCCCGTGCGCCCGGGGTTCCCGGACAGCGCCGGGCCTCAGCGGAGCGGCCCGTCGCCCGGCTCCTCCTGGTACGTGTAGCGCTGCTCGCGCCAGGGGTCGGCCAGGTTGTGGTAGCCGCGCTCCTCCCAGAACCCGCGGCGGTCGGCCCGCATGTACTCCACGGCGCGGACCCACTTGGGGCCCTTCCAGGCGTAGAGCCGCGGGACGACCAGCCGGACGGGGAAGCCGTGTTCGGCGGTCAGCGCCTCGCCGTTGCGGTGGGTGGCGAGCAGGGTGTGCTCGTCGGCGAAGTCGGCCAGCCGCAGGTTGGCGCTGTAGCCGTACTCGGCCCAGACCATCACGTGGGTGACGCCGGGCGCCGGGGGCACCAGGGCGAGCAGGGTGGCGGCGGGCACACCGGTCCACTCGTTGCCGAGCAGCGAGAACTTGGTGACGCAGTGCAGGTCGGCCACCACGGTGGCGCGGGGCAGGGCGTTGAAGGCCTCGAAGTCCCAGCTGTGCTTCTCGGCGGAGGCGGTGGCGCCGAACACCTGGAGATCCCAGGTCAGCGGCTTGAAGCGGGGCACCGGCCCGTAGTGCAGGGCGGGCCAGCCGCGCTGCGCGCGCTGCCCCGGGGGGAGCCTCGGGTCAGACGGCGGAAGCTGCTCGTGTTCGGACTGACCCATGGCTCCATGGTGACAGACGGCGGTCGATCAGCGGCGCGCGCCCCTTCACGCGCCGTTCACGCCCCGTCCGTACGGACCGGCGGTCGATCACACGTCCCCGCACCTTCCAGGGGCTCGACCACGGCTCCCACCCACTTCACCCCAAATCGGATATTCCGAAACATGTCCTAGTGAGTGTGCACTTACTGGAATTTTCGCCCGATACGGTGCCAGGATGCCCAGCGCAGGACTCACGCCAGGACTCACCGCAGGACGTAGCGCAGGGAGGCAGCACCATGCAGGGCGACCCGGAGGTCATCGAGTTCCTCAACGAGCAGCTCACGGCCGAGCTCACCGCGATCAACCAGTACTTCCTGCACGCCAAGATGCAGGAGAACTTCGGCTGGACGAAGCTCGCCAAGTACACCCGGCACGAGTCGTTCGACGAGATGAAGCACGCCGAGACGCTCACCGACCGGATCCTGTTCCTGGAGGGGCTGCCCAACTACCAGCGCCTCTTCCACGTCCGGATCGGCCAGACGGTCAAGGAGATGTTCGAGGCGGACCGCCAGATCGAGGTCGAGGCGATCGACCGGCTCAAGCGCGGGATCGTCGTCATGCGGGCCAAGAACGACGTCACCTCGGCGAACATCTTCGAGGACATCCTGGCCGACGAGGAGCACCACATCGACTACCTCGACACCCAGCTGGAGCTGCTGGAGAAGCTCGGCGAGCCGCTCTACCTCGCCCAGCTGATCGAGCAGCCGGAGTCCTAGCTAGGCCACCCGGAGCGCGATCACGGGCGCGACGGCGGGCGCGGCGGGAGCAGCGGCCGGGGCTGCCGGGGCGACCGGCGCGGAGTCGGCCTCGGCCTGCGGGTCGGCCAGGCCCAGCTTCGCGGCCAGCCGGGCGGTGGGGCAGGGCCGGGCGCCGTGCTCGCCGAGCAGCGCCTGGATGCGGCGGACGCAGGAGCCGCAGTCGGTGCCGGCCTTGCAGCCCTGGGCTATCCGGCGCGGGGTGTCGGCACCCGCGTCGATGGCCTTCTTCACCTGGTCCTCGGTGACCGCATGGCACATGCACACGTACATCGCGGTCTCTCCCGGGGTGAAGCGCTCGAAGCGGATCTTGACTAAGGCTTGCCTTAGCTCACTAAGCCTCACCTTACCCGGCGATCCGGGTGTGAAAAAGCCCCTCCGGGCTCGGGAATCCCGAATCCGGAGGGGCCTTCGTCACATCCGGTCACCCGGCCCCGGCCTACTGGCCGCGGTACATCTCCGCCACCAGGAACGCCAGGTCCAGCGACTGGCTGCGGTTGAGCCGCGGGTCGCAGGCCGTCTCGTAGCGCTGGTGCAGGTCGTCCACCAGGACCTCGTCGCCGCCGCCGACGCACTCGGTGACGTCGTCGCCGGTCAGCTCCACGTGGATGCCGCCCGGGTGGGTGCCGAGGGCGCGGTGCACCTCGAAGAAGCCCTTGACCTCGTCCAGCACGTCGTCGAAGCGGCGGGTCTTGTGCCCGCTGGAGGCCTCGAAGGTGTTGCCGTGCATCGGGTCGCAGATCCACACCGGCTGGGCGCCGGAGGCGGTGACCTTCTCCACCAGCGTGGGCAGGTGGTCGCGGATCTTGCCCGCACCCATCCGGGTGATGAAGGTCAGGCGGCCGGCCTCGCGCTCCGGGTCCAGCTTCTCGATCAGGGCGAGCGCCTCGTCCACCGAGGTGGTCGGGCCGAGCTTGACCCCGATCGGGTTGCGGATCTTGGACGCGAACTCGATGTGCGCGTGGTCCAGCTGCCGGGTGCGCTCACCGACCCACACCATGTGGCCGGAGACGTCGTACAGGTCGCCGGTGCGCGAGTCCACGCGGGTCAGCGCGGTCTCGTAGTCGAGGATCAGCGCCTCGTGCGAGGAGAAGAACTCGACGGTCTTGAACTCCTCCGGCGCCACGCCGCAGGCGTTCATGAACGCCAGGGCGTTGTCGATCTCCCGGGCGAGCTGCTCGTAGCGCAGGCCGGCCGGCGAGTTGCGCACGAAGTCCTGGTTCCAGGCGTGCACCTGGCGCAGGTCGGCGTAACCACCGGTGGTGAAGGCGCGCACCAGGTTGAGCGTCGCGGCGGAGGCGTTGTACATCCGCTTCAGCCGCTCCGGGTCCGGGATGCGGGACTCCGGCGTGAACTCGAAGCCGTTCACCGAGTCGCCGCGGTAGACCGGCAGGGTGACGCCGTCCCGGGTCTCGGTCGCCTTCGAACGCGGCTTGGAGTACTGACCGGCGATCCGGCCGACCTTCACGACCGGCACCGAGGCCGCGTACGTCAGCACGGCGGCCATCTGCAGCAGCGTCTTCAGCTTGTTGCGGATGTGCTCGGCCGAGACGCCGTCGAAGGCCTCGGCGCAGTCGCCGCCCTGGAGGAGGAAGGCCTCCCCACGAGCCACGGCACCGAGCCGGGCGCGCAGCTGGTCGCACTCGCCGGCGAAGACGAGGGGCGGATAGGAGGCGAGCTCGGCAAGGGTCTTGCGCAGAGCCTCTTGGTCCGGCCATTCAGGCTGCTGCGCCGCGGGCAGGGACTGCCAGGAGTGGAGATTGGTCACGGTCACACCGCCAAGGCTACGGGGTGCCACGAGCGATTCGTGACCATTGCCCGAGGGATGAGACACATCACGGACGATCCGGCGTGCGGCCTCTCCCGCCCGGCGGCATCGGATACGCTCGTCCCGTGTACGCGCTCCACACCCAGTCCTGGTGGTGGGCCTCCCCCGTGGGTGGCCCACCGATCGCGCGTTCCTAGACGAACACGACGGCCGCCCCTCGGGGCGGCCGTCGTCGTTCGAGCAGACGGCCCCTCCCGGAGCGGAACCCAGCACCGCCCCCGCCCCTCCTCCCGGAAGGAAGCCGCACCCGTGACCACCCCCGCCGACCTCCTTGCCCGCCTCACCGCCCCCGGCGCCCCCGCCTTCGCCCTGCTGCACCGCCGCACCCCCCGGCACGCCCCGGACACCGTCGAGGTGCTGCTCGGCACCGTCGGCAGGTACGACCGCCTCGCCGACCTGCCGGTCCGCGCCGGCATCCCGTCCGCCGGCCCGGTCCACGACCTGCTGGCGCTCGTCCCGTACCAGCAGATCCGCGAGCGCGGCTTCGAGGCGCACGACGACGGCACCCCGCTGCAGGCCCTCTCGGTGAAGGAGCAGTACGCCCTGCCGCTGGCCGCCTTCACCGCCGCCCTCCCGCAGTCACCGGTCTCGCTGACCGGCGGCGCCTTCGACGTGGACGACGACGCGTACGCGGCGGTCGTGCGCCGGGTGATCGAGGACGAGATCGGCAACGGCGAGGGCGCCAACTTCGTGATCCGGCGCGACTTCCACGCCACGCTGGACGACTACTCGCCCGAGCTCGCTCTCGCGCTCTTCCGCCGCCTGCTGGAGCAGGAACGGGGTGCGTACTGGACCTTCCTGGTCCACACCGGGGAGCGGGTGCTGGTCGGCGCCTCCCCCGAGGTGCACGTCCGGCAGAGCGGCGGCACCGTCGTGATGAACCCGATCTCCGGCACCTACCGCTACCCGGCCGGCGGCGCCGACCTCGACTCGCTGCTCCGGTTCCTGCACGACCCGAAGGAGTTGGAGGAGCTCACCATGGTGGTCGACGAAGAGCTCAAGATGATGTGCACGGTCGGCGACCGCGGCGGCCAGGTGCTCGGGCCGCGGCTCAAGGAGATGTCCCACCTCGCCCACACCGAGTACGAACTGCGCGGCCGCACCTCGATGGACGTCCGCGAGGTGCTGCGCGAGACGATGTTCGCCGCCACCGTCACCGGCAGCCCGGTGCAGAACGCCACCCGGGTGATCAAGCGCTACGAGCCCGCCGGCCGCGGCTACTACTCCGGCGCGCTCGCCCTGATCGGGCGCTCCGCGAGCGGCGGGCAGCTGCTGGACTCGCCGATCTGCATCCGCACCGCCGACATCGACCCGGCGACCGGGCGCCTGGTCGTCCGGGTCGGCGCCACCCTGGTGCGCCACTCCGTCCCGGAGTCCGAGGTGGCCGAGACCCACGCCAAGGCCGCCGGCGTGCTCACCGCGATCGGCGCCCGGCCCGCCCCCGCCCGGCTGCCCGGCCCGACCGGGCCCCGGCTCGCCGACGACCACCGGGTCCAGGCCGCGCTCGACTCCCGCCGCGCCGACCTCGCGCCGTTCTGGCTGCGGATGCAGTCGCCGGCCGAGGCGACCGAGGCCCGGCCGACCCTGGTCGTGGACGGCGAGGACACCTTCACCTCGATGCTCGCCCACCTGCTGACCTCGCTCGGCCACCGGGTCACCGTGGTCCGCTACGACGAGCCCGGCCTGCGCGCACTGGTCGCGGGGCACCAGGGCCCACTGGTGCTCGGCCCCGGCCCGGGCGACCCGGCGCTCACCGACGACCCCAAGATGGCGGTGCTGCGCCCGGTCGTCGCGGACGCGCTGGCCGCGGTCCGCTCCGGCGCCCGCACCGCGCCGCTGCTCGCGGTCTGCCTCAGCCACCAGCTGCTCTGCGCCGAACTCGGGCTCGCGCTGGGCCGCAAGACCGTCCCTTACCAGGGGGCGCAGGAGAACGTCGACCTGTTCGGCCGCAAGAGGACGGTCGGCTTCTACAACACCTTCACCGCGCGCTGCTCGGACGCCGACGCGGCCCGGCTGGCCGCCGAGGACATCGAGGTCGCCCGGGACACCGCCACCGGCGACGTCCACGCCCTGCGCGGCCCCGGCTTCGCCGGGCTGCAGTTCCACCCGGAGTCGGTGCTCACCCGGGACGGCGTGGACATCGTGGCGGACCTCCTGGAGCGGGCGACGGCCGTCCGGCGCTAGGGCCGGTCACGGCCGCCGTCGCAGCGGTCCCGGGCGCGGGCGCGTCCGGGACCGCCTCACAGCCCCTCGTCCAGCCCCTGCTGGATCGCGTACCGCACCAGCTCCACCCGGTTGTGCAACTGGAGCTTGCCCAGGGTGTTCTGGACGTGGTTCTGCACCGTCCGGTGCGACAGCACCAGCCGATCGGCGATCTGCCGGTAGGACAGCCCCTTGGCCACCAGCCGCAGCACCTCCGTCTCCCGGGCGGTCAGCTTGGGCACGGCGGCCGCCGAGGCCGGGGCCGGCTCGGCGGCCAGTCGGCGGAACTCCCCGAGCACCAGCCCGGCCAGGCCCGGGGTGAACACCGCGTCGCCGACGGCCGTCCGGCGCACCGCGTCCAGCAGCTCGTCCCGCCCGGCGGACTTCACCAGGTAGCCGGTCGCCCCGGACTTCACCGCCTCCAGCACGTCCTGGTGCTCACCGCTGGCCGACAGCACCAGCACCCGCACCGCGGGGTCGTGCGCGATCACCTGGCGGCACACCTCGGCCCCGGGCAGGCCGGGCAGGTTGAGGTCCAGCACGACGACCTGCGGCGAGCAGGCGCGGGCCCGGCGCACGGCCTCCTCGCCGTCGCCCGCCGTGGCCACCACGTCCAGCCCCGCCTCGGCCAGGTCGCGCGAGACGGCGTCCCGCCACATCGGGTGGTCGTCCACCACCATCACCCGCACCGGCCGCTCAGCCGTCGGCTGATCGGTCATCAGAACCCCTCCCTCGGGACGCGCAGTTCGACCTCGACGCCCTCCCCGGGCGCCGAGTACAGCTCGGCGGTGCCGCCGAGGTCCAGCAGCCGGCCGCGGATGGACTGGGAGACGCCGAGCCGCCCGGCCCGCTCCGCCTCGCCGAGCCGCCCGGGGGCGAAGCCGGGCCCGTCGTCGCGGATGCTGACGGTGACGGCCTCCGGCTCGTCCTCCACCAGGATCCAGGCCCGGGCCCCCTCGCCCGCGTGCTTGCGGACGTTGTCGACGGCCGCGCCGACCGCCGCGGCCAGCTCGGCCGCCGCCCGGTCCGGCAGCACCACCGGGCTGCCGGGGGCGGAGAGCGTGATCCGGTCGTCGGCGTACGGGCGCAGCAGGGCGGTCAGGTCGCGCGGCCCGGCGGCGGCCTCCGGCAGGTCGGCGGTGCGCTGGGCCGGCAGCGGGCCGCCGGTCATCAGCGCCCGCAGCGCGCGCTCCTGCTCCCCGGCGAGGCGGCCGAGTTCCGCGAAGTCCGCTCCCTCCGCGGCCCCGCCCGTTCCGGTGCCGCCGGCCGGTGCGGCGGCCCCGCCCAGCTCCGCGCCCCAGCGCTGGACGAGCGCGAGCACCTGGAGCACGCCGTCGTGGATGTCCCGGGAGAGCCGCTCGCGCTCCCGGGTGGCCGCCTCGACCTGGAGCGCCCTGGTCAGGGTGGCCTCGCTGGCCCGGGCCAGCTCGATCACGTACCCGATGGCGATCCCGGCGACCAGCAGCAGCACGATGTTGTGGATGTTGTCGCCGGTCGGGCCGCCGTGGCCGAGGATGTTGGCGACGCCGATCACCGAGCCGGACGCCGCCGCGGGGCGCCAGCCGCCCTTGGCCGCGAAGCCGAGCACCGTGCCCGCCGCCCAGATGGTCGGCAGGGTGGGCGCGCCGTGGCTGATCCGGGCCGGGGCGTCGGTCATCCCGCTCAGCACGATGCCGGTCACGGCCAGGGTGAGGTCGAAGCCGAGGACGAACCAGGTGCAGCGCTGCGGGTTGGCGAAGGCCCGGGTGCTGGCGAGCGTCCAGAGGGTGAGCGCGCCGAGGAAGATCCAGCCGGCGACCGGGTGCAGGAAGTGCAGGTAGGAGTTGAAGTACCGGAGCAGGGCGTAGCACAGGGCCAGCACCCGGAAGTAGGAGATCGCCTTCCACAGCGGGAGTTCGACGGACATGCCGGCGGCCGCCAGGGTGCCGCCGACCCCGGCCGCTCTCGCGCCCTCCGCCATCCCCCGTCCCTCCCCTGCCCGCTGGCCCGCCGGGCCGGTCAGGCCGACCCGGGCTCCTACTGCTCCGACGTCCCGGCGTCCTGCGCCGTCCCGGTGGCCTTCTCGGCCTTCTCCGCCTCTGCGGCCTTCTCCGCCTTGGCGGCCGCCCGGCGCTCGGCGTCGGCCTTCTTCTTCTCCTCCGCGATCTGCCGCTTGGCGGCGGTCGCGTAGATGTCCACGTACTCCTGGCCGGAGAGCCGCATGATCTCGTACATCACCTCGTCCGTCACCGAACGGAGGATGAAGCGGTCGTTCTCCATGCCGTGGTAGCGGGAGAAGTCCAGCGGGCGGCCGATCCGGATGCCCGGGCGGATGCCGAAGTTCGGGATCACCTGGCCGGGCGGCTGCACCTTCTCGGTGTCGATCATGGCGACCGGGATGACCGGGGCGCCGGTGGCCAGCGCGACGCGGGCCAGCCCGCCGACCTTGCCCCGGTACAGCTTGCCGTCGGGCGAGCGGGTGCCCTCGGGGTAGACCCCGAACAGCTCGCCGCGGTCCAGCACCGCGATGGCGCTGCGGATCGCGGCCTCGCCGGCGCCGCGCACGCCCGAGCGGTCCACCGGCAGCTGGCCGACGCCCTTGAAGAAGGCGGCGGTCAACCGGCCCTTGAGGCCAGGGGTGTTGAAGTACTCGGCCTTCGCGATGAAGGTGACCCGGCGCTTGATCAGCGCAGGGAAGAAGAAGGAGTCCGAGAAGGACAGGTGGTTGCTCGCGATGATGGCCGCGCCCTCGGCGGGGATGTTCTCCTCGCCCTCGATCCACGGCCGGAAGAAGATCCGAAGCAGTGGCGCGACGATCATCTTCATCAGTCGGTAGAACAACCCGGGCCTCCCGTTATGCGGACCGGTCGATCCTAATGCCCCGCGGCCGTCCGCTGTGCCCGGCCCCGCCGGAGGGGGTGTACGTCCCGGCGCGGGGCGTGGGACGATGCGGATTCCCGCAGCTCCCCTTCCAGCGTCCCTCCCCCAGCGCCACCCGCCCGCGAAGGAGTCCGCCATGCCGCTGCTGCCCGGTGCCGAACCGTACCGCCACGACGGCGGACCGGTGGGAGTGCTGCTCTGCCACGGCTTCACCGGGTCCCCGCAGTCGCTGCGGCCGTGGGCCGAGGAACTGGCGGCGGCCGGGTGCACCGTCTCGCTGCCGCTGCTGCCGGGGCACGGCACGCGCTGGCAGGACATGCAGCTCACCCGGTGGGAGGACTGGTACGCCGCGGTCGAGCGGGAGCTGCTGGCGCTGTCCGAGAGGTGCGAGCAGGTCTTCGTCTGCGCGCTGTCGATGGGCGGCGCGCTGGCGCTGCGGCTGGCCGCGCTGCACGGCCCGAAGGTGTCCGGACTGGTGCTGGTCAACCCGTCGGTGCGCTCCGACAACCCCGCGAGTGTGCTGCTTCCGGTGCTGCGCCACCTCGTCCCGAGCCTGGCCGGTGTCGCCAACGACATCCGGAAGCCGGGCGCGCGGGAGGTCGGCTACGACCGCACCCCGCTGCACGCCGCGTGGTCACTGACCCGGCTGTGGCAGGACGTCCAGCGGCGGCTGCCGCAGGTGACCCAGCCGGTGCTGCTGCTGCACAGCCCGCAGGACCACGTCGTCTCTCCGGCCAACTCGGAACTGGTGCTGGCCCGGATATCCTCGACCGACGTGACGGAGCGGCTGTGCCGACAGAGCTTCCACGTCGCGACGCTGGACCACGACGCGGCGGAAATATTCTCGGCGAGCCTGGACTTCATCCGACGGCTGGCCCCCGCGCACGCGGCGGGGGCGGGCGGGGCCGAATCCGACGATCACCAGGGCTGAAGGGCCGGAAGTGCACGAGAGCAGCACGGCGGGCGGCGGGGACGAGAAGCCCCGCGAGGACGGCGCACGGGCGGACGACGCACGGGCGGACGGCACGCCCAGCGACAGCACCGTCCAGGGGGACGGCACTCTGAGCGGCGCGGTGGCGGACGGTACCGAGGCGGGCACGGTCGCACCGGCCGTTCCCGCCGCAGGAGCCGCGGGAGGCGGGGGAGCCGCGGGAGCCGGCGGCTCCGCCGAGCCGGACACCCCGGCGGAGCCGCGGACGCGGCGCGCCCCGGAGCGCAGCCAGGCCGAGCAGGACGCGATCTTCGCCGCGCTGGTCGCCCAGTTCGACGACCCGGTGGACCTCACCAGCCCCAACTGGCCGGAGGTCGAGAACCTCCGGGCGCAGAACGAGCTCAAGGGCGGCTACAAGAACGCCCCCGGCTCCGAGGCCGATCCGGACGACCTCTCCGACCTCGCCCCGCAGCCCCGCCCGCGCTCCGGCCGGCCCGTCCTGCCGGCCTCCGCGGCCGGCCCCCGGGACTTCGAACTGGCCGAGGAGACCGACGAGGGCCACTACGTCCCGCCGGAGCCGCCGCCGCTCCCCACCCCCGACGTGACCGCCAAGTTCGCCTGGCTGGCCGTGCTCGGCGGCCCGGCGCTGCTGCTGATCGACGCGGTGGTCTGGCGGGAGATCTCCGGCTGGCCCGCCTGGGTCGGGATCACCGCCTTCCTCGGCGGCTTCGTCACCCTGGTCGCCCGGATGAAGGACCGCGACGAGGACGAACCGGAGGACCCGGACCACGGCGCGGTCGTCTAGGGGGCCGTGGGGCCGGCGGACGGCTGGTCCGCGGGCAGCTCCAGGAAGGCCAGCACCGGCAGGTGGTCGGTCGCGGCCCGCAGGTCCGCCTCGGTGACGCCGGGCAGCCCGTGCGGCACTCCGCAGCCGAGGACGGTGATCCCGGGCGTGGTGAAGACGGCGTCGATCCGCTGGTAGGGGTTCTCGGGGACGGAGGTGAACTCCCCTCCCCAGGGCGCGGTCGGGTGTCCGTCCGACAGCCGGGAGGCCAGCATCCGCCAGCCGGGCCCGTCCGGGTGCTCGTTGAAGTCCCCGGCCACGATGCCCTGTTCGGCGAGGGCGAGCTGTTCGAGCAGGAGCTCGAACTGCCCGTACCGCTCGGTGGCGTCCAGGCTGAGGTGGCAGCTGGTCACGGTGAACGGTGCCGCCCCCGGCAGCCGCAGCAGGGCGGTGGCGAAGCCGCGCGCGTGCAGTCCGCGGGTCTTGGGCAGCAGCCGGTCGTGGACGGCCAGCAGCTCAACCGCGCCGGGGCGGCCGAGCAGCAGCGGACCGGCGGCGGTGCGCCCGCCCCCGGCCAGCACCGTCGTCCCGGTGCTGCGGGCCAGCCAGGCGGCCTGCCCCTCGGGCCGCCAGTAGCGCGGCGACTCCTGGACGCACACCAGGTCGGGCGCGCAGGCCCGGATCACCCGCACGAGGGCCCGCCGGTCGTCGCGCAGCGAGCGGATGTTGTAGCTGAGCAGGCGCAGTCGACGCGGGCCGGACGGCGGCGGTTCGACGTGTGCGGCGGTCATGGTCCTCCCCGGGTGCGGTGCCACCCGGGCGGTGCCACCGGGTCCGACCGTAGTGCGACGGCGGCGGTGCGTCCGGGATTGGTCGGGGCCCGGTCGCACCGCCGCCGGCGGGCTGGAGGGGGGTGTGGCGGGGGACCGCGGTGGTGCGGTCAGGCGGTGCGGGCGAGGTCCGCGGCGCCGACGATGCCGGCGGCCGAGCCCATCGAGGCGAGCACGACCTCGGCGCGCGGGCGGTGCACGCCGCCGGTCAGGTAGTGCTCGAAGGCCTTGGCGACCGGGTCGAGCAGCAGGCGCCCGGAGTCCGAGACGCCGCCGCCGAGGACGAAGACGCCCGGGTCGAACAGCGCGGCGAGGTCGGCCATGCCGCGGCCCAGCCAGTCGGCCAGCTCGGCGTAGCACTCCAGGGCGAGCGGGTCGCCCGCCTCGGCGGCCTCGGTGATGTGGATGCCGCGGATGGTCTCGGCGACGCCGTCGTTGAGCTCCAGCATCCGCCTGCCGCGCACCGGGTCGGCCGCCGCCTTCTCCCGGCCGTAGCGGCGCAGCGCGCGTCCGGAACCGTACTGCTCCCAGCAGCCCTTGCCGCCGCAGCCGCACTGGAGGCCGTCCGGGACCATGTTGAGGTGGCCGATCTCGCCGGCCACGCCGAAGCGGCCGCGGTGCAGCCGGCCGTCCAGGACGATGCCGCCGCCGATGCCGGTGCCGACGGTGATCAGCACCATGTCCTGGTGGTCGGCGGCCGCCCCGAAGCGGAACTCGGCCCAGGCGGCGCAGTTGGCGTCGTTCTCGACCACCGTGGGCAGGCCGGTGAGCTCCTCGATCCGGCCGCGCAGCGGCTCGTTCTCCCAGTCGATGTTGGGCGCGAAGATCACCGTGGAGCGGTTGCTGTCGACGAAGCCGGGGGCTCCGACGCCGACGGCGGCGACGTCGGGGTGCTGCTCCTTGAGCTCGCGGACGGCCTGCGCGATGGCGTCGACCGCCCACTGCGGGTCAGCCGGGGTGGGCACCCTGGTCCGGGCGAGGATCGCACCCTCGTCGTCGACCACGCCTGCCGCGATCTTGGTCCCGCCGACATCGACGCCGATGGTCAGAGCCATGTGTCCCTCAGCTATTCACTCGTTCCCGCTGGACGGAACGCTACCGCCCAACCCAGCCCCCGTACACAGCCTCGCATACATTATCCGAAGACATTTTTGGGAAAGCCGGGCCGCGACGCTTCAAAAGTCGTATCTAATCTCCTTCTTCGTGACGTAGGGAAGTAGTCCGGTCACGCTCCGAACGTTACGGATTCACTGCTTGGCGGACGGCCCGTCACCCCGGTCCCCGCCCGCGCCCGGCGCATCGAGGTCGATCTTCTCCACCGACGCCCCCTCCCCCGCCGTCCAGCGCCGCTCGTGGCCGGCCACCGCGGCGCGGTAGGCGGCCAGCAGCTCGGCGCCGGCGGCGGCGAGGCCGGAACCGGCCGCGGAGAGGTGGGAGTAGACCTCCGGCTGCTGGGTGCGCAGGCGGTCGGCCAGTCCGGACAGGGTGATCAGGGTGGTGGCGCTGGTCTCCTGCGCCTTCTCGCCGAGGGCGGTGGCGAACCGGCGCACCTCCTCGACCAGTGGGCCCAGCTCCGGCCCGAACGGGTGGGCCTGCCCCTCGCCCGAGGCGGTGCGGTCCGCTCCGGGCGCCGTACGGTCGTCGGTCCGGTCGGCGCCGGGCGCCGAGAAGCCGCCGGTGCGGCCGTCGGTGCGGTCGGCCCCGGGCTCGGTGCGGTCGGCCCCGGGCTCGGGCTCGGTGCGGTCGGCCCCGGGCTCGGTGCGGTCGTCGGTGGTCATCGCGGGCGCCTCCTCAGCCGTGGCCGCACCGCGCGGCCCCGGGGCCCGACGCTACCCGACCGGGCGTGGGCGCCGGAAAAGCCCGCGGCGGGCCCGAGGGCCCGTCAGCCCTGCGGCCAGAGCGAAGGATCGGGTGCGAAGCGCACCGAGAGCACGCCCTCGTGCAGGCCCGCACCGGCCACCGTGCAGCGGCGCAGCGCGGCGGGCAGGGCGAGCACCCGGCGGTGGGCGCCCAGGCCGACCACCAGGTCGTCGCCCCGGCGGACGAGGTCCAGTTCGGCGCGGTCGGCGCCGGGCAGGTCGAGGTGCCAGACCAGCAGGCCGTCCTCGGCGAGCCGGTCCTCGACCGTCCAGGGCTCGGGGGCGAGCCGCTCCGGGCCGGGGCCGTCCCCGTAGAGGTGGTCGGCGACCGCCTCCAGGGTGGCCTCGGGCTGCCCGGAGACCAGCACCGGGGCGTCGGTGACGGCGGTCAGCCGGTCCAGCTCCTCCTGGCGGCGGCGGGCCAGCGCGGCCAGCCACGGGTCGGGCGAGGCGAGGGCGGCCGGCGGCAGCGCCCCGTGCACCACCACGGCGTCCGGCCGGTGCCCGTACAGCGCGAGCCCGGCCCGGGTCCGGCGCAGCTGCTCGTACGGGTGGCCGTCGGCCGGGACGACCAGGCGCACGCTGGTGCCGGGGTCCTCGACCGCGGCGCGGGACTCGGCGAGCACCGCGGCGGCCCTGGTCCGGCTCTCGTACAGCCACTCCGCGGGCATCGGGACCCCGGCCAGTCCGGCCAGCAGCGGGCGCAGCGCCCGGGCGGCCTGCCGCTGCTCGGGGACCAGCCGGTCCAGGTAGCGGGTCAGCTGCTCGGGCAGGGCGAGCGTGGCGATCAGCTCGGCGGGCGGCGGTGCGAGCACGACCAGGACGTCCTGGTCGGCGGCGGGCAGGGCGCGCAGCAGGGCGAGCCGGGCGATGCCGGGGAGGGCGGTGAGCTCCTCCGGGTCGAGCTGTTCGGCGCCGAGCAGGTCGAGGGCGGGCTTGAGCCGGCCGGTCAGTTCGCCGGCGGCGTAGCGGAAGGCGGCCTGCTCGTCGATCCGGGAGACGGTCAGACCGGGGGCGAGGTCGAGCGGTTCGGGTTCCAGCCGGGTGCCGAGGACGGAGTCCAGGGTGCGGTGGGGGTCGTCGGCGGCCAGCAGCCAGGTGCGGTGGCCGCGCCGGGCGGCGTGCAGGGCGGTGGCGGCGGCCACGGTGGGCGCGCCGGCGTCGCCGCTGACCAGGATGGTGCGTGTCGCCGTCATTCCGTCAGCCCCGATCCGCCGCCGTCAGCCCTCGACGCGCTTCTTCAGTCCGGCGAGGGCGCGGTCGATGATGACCTTCTCGGCCTTGCGCTTGATCATGCCGAGCATCGGGATCTTGACGTCCACGGCGAGCTGGTAGGTGACCTCGGTGCGGTCGCCGCCGGCCAGCGGGGCGAGGGTGTAGGAGCCGTCCAGCGAGCGGAGCATCTGGCTGCGGACGAGCGTCCACCCGACCTCGCGGTCGCCGTCCCAGGTGTAGGCGAGGACGTGCTCGTCGCGGATCGCGCCGGCGTCCAGCAGCAGTCGCACCTGTGCGGCGCGGCCGTCCTCGCCGGTCTCCAGGACCTCGACCTCCTTGACCTCGCCGGTCCACTCCGGGTAGGCGGCGAAGTCGGCGATCACGGCCATGACCGTGGCCGGGGTCGCGTCGATGGTGATGCTCGACCTGGTGTGCTCCGCCATGGAATGGCCCTCCGCCTCGTCGCTCTGCCTGCCGGTGCGGATCGACGCGCGCTCGACCCGGGTTCGCCCGGAGCAGGCTACCGCGACCGGCGAACGACTCGTCCGCGCGGGCACCGGCGGCGGGCGGTGCGAGCCGGGCGGCGGGGCATGCTACCGGCCGGTCACCTGGGCGCTGCCGTAGGGTGCCAGTCGAACGACCCGGTCACCACCTGGTCCGACCCGGCCGGGTGTGACACTTCGAACACCGGGGCCGACCCCTCTGGTCGAAGCTGCCTACCGGGCAGTAACGTCCTGCCGTCCCGCAGCGTCGCGAACGAGGAGCAGTCTTGCTCGACTTCAGCCTTCCGGCCCTCTACCAGGTACCGAGCGGCGGTAACCTCTCCGACCCTGTGCACCGGAACGCCGAGGAGCACCCGGACGTCGCGGTGCTCAGCCGGAAGGTGGACGGCCACTGGCAGGAGTTGACCGCGGTCCAGTTCCTGGCCGAGGTGCACGCCGCGGCGAAGGGCCTGATCGCCTCGGGCATCGAGCCGGGCGACCGGGTGGGCATCATGTCGCGCACCCGGTACGAGTGGACGCTGCTGGACTTCGCGATCTGGACGGCCGGCGCGATCACCGTGCCGGTGTACGAGACCTCCTCCGCCGAGCAGGTCGAGTGGATCCTCGGCGACTCCGGCGCGGTCGCCGTCCTCGCCGAGACCGACCAGCACCTCAAGGTGGTCGAGGAGGTCCGCGACCGGCTGCCGGGGCTGAAGCACCTGTGGCAGATCGAGGGCGGTGCGATCGCGGCGCTCGCCCGGGCCGGCGAGGGCGTCCCGGACGAGACGGTGCAGCAGCGCCGCTCGATCGCCGGCCCCGACTCGATCGCCACCATCGTCTACACCTCGGGCACCACCGGCCGTCCCAAGGGCTGCCAGCTGACGCACGGCAACTTCCTCGCCGAGTGCGGCAACGTGGTCGAGCGCCTGGCCCCGCTGTTCCGCACCGGTGACAGCTCCGTCCTGCTCTTCCTGCCGCTGGCCCACGTGCTCGGCCGGATCGCCGAGATCGCGCCGGCGATGGCCCCGATCAAGCTGGGCCACGTCTCCGACATCAAGGACGTCACCGCCGAGCTGGCCGCGTTCAGGCCGAGCCTGATCCTGGGCGTCCCCAGAGTGTTCGAGAAGGTCTACAACACCGCCCGCGCCAAGGCCCAGGCCGACGGCAAGGGCAAGATCTTCGACAAGGCCGCCGAGACCGCGATCGCCTACAGCCGGGCGCTGGACGCCGGCGGCGCCGGCCTGGTGCTGCGGATCAAGCACGCGGTCTTCGACAAGCTGGTCTACAACAAGCTGCGGGCCGCCCTCGGCGGCCGGGCCACCCACGCCATCTCCGGCGGCGCCCCGCTCGGCGAGCGGCTGGGCCACTTCTACCGGGGCATCGGCTTCACCGTCCTGGAGGGCTACGGCCTGACGGAGACCTGTGCGGCCACCGCCTTCAACCCGTGGGACAAGCCGAAGATCGGCACGGTCGGCCAGCCGGTCCCCGGTGCCTCCGTCCGCATCGCCGAGGACGGCGAGGTCTTCTTCAAGGGCCCGCACGTGTTCACCGGCTACTGGAACAACCCCCAGGCCACCGCCGACACCCTCAAGGACGGCTGGATCGCCACCGGCGACATCGGCTCGCTGGACTCCGAGGGCTACCTGACCATCACCGGCCGCAAGAAGGAGATCATCGTCACCGCGGGCGGCAAGAACGTCGCCCCGGCCGTGATCGAGGACCGGATCCGGGCGCACGCCCTGGTCGGCGAGGTCATGGTGGTCGGCGACCGCAAGCCCTTCGTCGCCTGCCTGATCACCGTCGACCCGGACTTCTTCCCCAAGTGGAAGGAGCTCAACGGCAAGCCGGCCACCGCCACCGTCACCGAGCTCGCCGACGACCCGGACCTGCTGGCCGCCCTGCAGTCCGCCGTGGACGACGGCAACGCGGCCGTCTCGCACGCCGAGGCGGTCAAGAAGTTCCGCCTGCTGGACACCGAGTTCTCCGAGGAGAGCGGGCACCTGACGCCCTCGCTCAAGCTCAAGCGCAACGTCGTGCTGAAGGACTACGCCGCCGAGATCGAGGCGCTCTACCGGAAGTAGTCGCACCGGACCGGTGACCTGAGCGGGCCCCGCCTCCTACCCCGGAGGCGGGGCCCGCTCACATCGCTCCCGCTCACATCGCTCCCGCTCGCGTCACGCCCGCTCGCGTCACGCCCGCTCATGTCACGCGGGCCACGTCGCGCCCGCCCACGCCACGGGCTGTGCCCGCGCGGACGCGTGCGGACGCGCTAGACCGCCAGCAGCGAGGTCAGCCGCCCGGCCAGCAGGTCCCAGCGCCAGGAGCGCTCCACCCAGCGCCGCCCGGCCTCGCCCATCCGCCGCCGCAGCTCCTCGTCCCGCAGCAGCCGGACGATCCGCTCCGCGGCCGCCGTGGCCGAGCCGCCCGGCACCACGTACCCGGTCTCGCCCTCCAGCACCGCGTCCGGGGCGCCGCCGGAGTCCCCCGCGACCACCGGCAGCCCGGTCGCCGAGGCCTCCAGGTAGACGATCCCCAGGCCCTCGACGTCCAGCCCGCCCCGCCTGGTCCGGCAGGGCATCGCGAAGACGTCCCCGGCCCCGTAGTGGGCGGGCAGCTCCTCCCACGGCACCGAACCGGTGAACCGCACCGAGGCCCGTACGCCCCGGGCGTCCGCGAGCTTCTCCAGGTCCGCCCGGTACGGGCCGCCGCCGACGATCAGCAGCACCGCGTCCGGCACGTCCGCCAGGATCTGCGGCATCGCCTCGATCAGGGTGTCCTGCCCCTTGCGCGGCACCAGCCGGGAGACGCACACCACCACCGGACGGTCCGCCAGCCCCAGCCGGCGGCGGACCTCCGCACCACCGGAATCCGGGTTGAACGTCGTCTCGTCCACGCCGGGCGGCAGTTGCACCATCCGCGCCGCGGCCTGCGGACCCACGGCGGCGGCGATCCGCGAGCGGGTGTACTCGCCCAGGTAGGTGAGCACGTCGGTGCCGGCGCCGATCCGTCCCAGCAGCTGCCGGGAGACCGGCAGCTGGGCCCACGCGGCCTCGTGGCCGTGGGTCATGCCCAGCAGCCGCCCCGCCCCGGCCCGGCGAAGCGCGGGCGCCATCAGCCCGAGCGGCGCGGCGGCGCCGAACCAGACCGAATCGCACTTCTCCGCGCGGAGGATCTCGGCGGCCCGCCGGGCGACCCGCGGTGTGGGAACCATCACCTTCGTGCGGTCCCGGATCACCGGGAACGGCTGCTCGGCGTCGAAGCGCCGCACCTCGCTGCCGTCCCGCCAGGTGGAGGCGTAGACCACGACGCTCCCGGCGGGCTGACGGACGGCCATGTTGTGCACGAACGCCTGGATGCCCCCGGGGCGGGGCGGGAAGTCATTGGTGACGATCAAGGTTCTGTGCATCAGGCCACGGCTCGCTCGGTCGGGGGGTGCTCGGTGTACCGCTGGGTGATCCGTACGATAGGTCAACACCATGACCCGCCGGGAACGGAACCGCTCACGGCAACCGTTTGACCCCCGGGTCAGTCCTAGTACCTAGGCCGCAGCGGATCGCGGCCCGGGCGTCCGTCAGTACGACGCCTCCGGTGGGGACGTCCGAGACGAACGAGGGAGCGCAGTGGAATTGGCCCCGGCCACCGAGTCCGGTTCTTCACGCGGCCGACTCGGCCGCCCGCTCGGGGCGCTCGCCGCCCTCGGGGCGACCTGGGTGGCCACCCGCACCGTGCTGGTGCTGCTGATGACCGGCGTCCTGCGGGCGCCCGGCGGTGACATCACCGCCGACGTCTGGATGATCTATCACGCCTGGTACGGGGTGCTGCAGACCGGCACCTTCCCGTTCGACGACGTGACCTGGCAGTACCCGCCGGGCGCCGCCCTGGTGATCCTGCTGCCGGGGCTGCTGCCCTGGTCGTACCTGGTCTCCTTCTGGGTGATCTGCGGGATCGCCGACGCCGCCGCGGCGGCGCTGCTGGTCCGCACCGGCCTGCGCCGGGGCCGGGCGCTCACCGGCGCCTGGATGTGGGTGGTCGGCGTCCCGCTGCTCGGCCCGATGATCTACAACCGCTTCGACATCCTGGTCACCGCCCTGGCGTTGGCCGGTCTGCTGGCACTGATCCGCCGTCCGGCGGTCGGCGGGCTGCTGCTGGGCCTGGGCGGCATCGTCAAGATCTGGCCGCTGCTCGGTCTGATCGGCACCCCCTCCGGCCGCCGCACCCGCCGCTCCTGGACGCTCGCCGCGGCCACCACCGTCTCGGTGGGCTTCCTGCTCGCGGCCGGGATGAACGGTGCCTTCGACTTCCTGACCTTCCAGGCGGACCGCGGCATCGAGGTCGAGTCGGTCGGCGCGCTGCCGCTGCACTTCGCCCGGATCGCCGGGGGCTGGAGCGGCCGGGTCACCATGAACTACGGCTCCCCCGAGATGCTCGGGCCGTGGGTCAGCGTGATCAGCAAGGTGATGATGGCCGGCACCGTGCTGGGCTTCCTCTGGCTGCTGCTGTGGCGCTTCACCGCCCGCCGCCGGAACGCGGCCACCATGTACGACGCCGCGCTGTGCGCGCTGCTGGTCTTCGTGGTGACCAGCCGGGTGATCAGCCCGCAGTACCTGGTCTGGCTGATCGGCGTCGCCGCGGTCTGCCTGACCGTGCGCGGCACCAGCCAGCGGCCGGTGGCCCTGCTGATCCTGCTCGCCTGCCCGCTGACCCTGGTCGAGTTCCCGACCATGTTCACCCAGGTCCTCGCCAGCGACCCGTGGGCGATCGCCGTCCTGACGCTGCGCAACCTGCTGCTGCTGACCGCCGCGGTGCTCTCCGGCATCCGGCTCTGGCGCTCCACCCGCGCCCAGGCGGCCCTGCCGGCCACGGTGGTGCTGGACAAGGCCCCGGCGCTGCCGCCCGCGTCCGCCTACCCGGTCCGCCCGGGCATCGCGTACGAGCAGGACCTGCTGGACGGCATCGACCAGCCGAACACGCCGGCCGGGCGCTGAGGGCGCGCCAGTCGAACACCCCGGCCGGGCGCTGAGGCCACGCCCCGGTCCGGGTTCGCGCCAGGGGTGCCGTCAGCCCTTCAGCGCCGCGACCTCGGCCAGCCAGAGCGCGGTGAACCCGGCCGACCCGACGCCCAGCCCGGCGCGCAGCAGCCGGTCGATCCGCTGCTCCCGGTCCTCGCCCTGCCCGTCACCCGCGCCGACCGCCCGGTAGAGGGCGACCAGCCGGTCGGGGCCCCAGCGGCGGGCGATCAGCTCGCAGGCCAGCCAGGCCTGCTCGTAGGCCTGGGCGATGCCGGCGGCCCCGGCGGTGAAGTCCCGGTCGGCGGGCAGCGCGGTGGGCGGCTTCCCGGCGGCGACGTCCCGGGCCAGCTCGGGGGCGATCTGCCGGGGGCTGCGCCCGGAGTCCCGGTAGGCGGTCCAGTCGGCGACGCCCTCGGAGAGCCACAGCGGGGTCCAGGCCCGGGTGTCGGCCCTGGTCGCGACGTGGGTCGCCTCATGGGTGACGACCACCTGCCGGCCGAAGGCGCTGAGCCGCCCGAAGGCCTCCGGGTTGACCACCACCCGGTCCGCCGGAGTGTGCCGGGGCGCGCCGGGAGCGGCCACGGTGACGGCCGCCATGCCCGCCCAGTCCGCCGGGTCGCCGCCCAGCAGCCGGGCGAACTGGGCTTCCTCGGCGGGCAGTTCGAGCAGCAGCCGGCCCGGCCAGGCGCTGCCCCAGACGGCGCTGACGGCCGGCACCGCGCGGTCCGCCACGGCGACCAGCCCGGTCGGATCGGGTCCGCCGGCCAGGCCGAGCACCAGGCAGCGCTCTCCGGGGGCGGTGCGGACCTCGCCGAGGTCCCACGGCGCCGGGGGCCCGCCCGCGGCTTCCTCCCGCTCGACCCGCCAGCGGCCCGCGGCGCGGACCAGCTCGATCCGGCGCGGGTACACCACCGGGTACTCGTCGTACCCGGCGATCCGCACCGCCAGCTCGGCGGTGGCGGTCGATCGGTCCGGCCCGTCGCCCGGGGAGAGGACCAGGTCGCGGTAGACCGCCTCGGCCCCCGCGAGCCCGGACCGGGCGGGCAGCGAACCCGCCCGCTCGGCCAGCAGGCCGGCCACCTCGGCCTCCCGGTCCGCCGGCCGCCCGGCCGGGGCCGCCGGCGCGGCGGGCGGCAGCGACAGCTGGGCCAGCCCGCCGGCCGCCAGCAGCAGCGCAGCGCGCCGGGACAGGACGCAGCGGGCCGGGCCTATCGGAGGGTGGTCGTCCGGGCCGGAGGGGGTCGTGCTCAGAGCCGTACCACCCCGGAGACCGGCATCGTGGTGACGCTCTCGTACCGCACCTTGGCCCCCGGGTACGGGGCGTGCACCATCACCCCGCCGCCGGCGTACATCCCGACGTGGTGCATGTCCCGGTAGAAGATCACCAGGTCTCCCGGTCGCGCCTCGGAGAGGCTGATCCGCTGCCCGGCGTACGCCTGGGCCTGCGAGGTGCGCGGCAGGGTCACTCCGGCCTGCCGCCAGCTGTAGTACATCAGACCGGAGCAGTCGAAGGCGCGGGGCCCGGTGGATCCGTAGACGTACGGCGAGCCGATCATCCGCACCGCGGCGGCCAGTGCGGCCGCCCCGCGCTCGGAGGCCGGCGGGGTGGCGCCGAGGTCCAGCCGGTCGGTGCCGCGGGTGGCGCGCTGCTCGGCGTCCTTGGCGTCCTGGACGACCATCCGGGCCCGCTCGGCGGCGCCGAGGCCGTTGAGCAGCTTCTGCGCCGCGGCCAGCCGCTGCTGGATCTGCTGCTTGTTCTCGGCCAGGGAGCGCCGGGCCTGGTCCAGCTCGGCGAGCTTGCCCGCGGTCTCGGCGCGGCGCTGGTCGAGCCGGCGCTGACGGGTGACCAGCTCGTGGAGGGTCTCCTGCTGCCGCTCGGCGGCCTGGCCGAGGGTGCGGGCGCGGGCGAGGTAGGACTCCGGGTCGCTGGAGAGCATCAGCTGGGCGGTCTGGCTCATCCCGCCGCCGCGGTACTCGGCCCCGGCCACCGTCGCGAGGTCCCCGCGCAGCTCGTTGAGCTGGTCCTGGGCGGCGGCGACCTCCGCCTGGAGGGCCGTGGTCTCGCTCTGCAGCCGCTTCTGGGCCTCCTGCGCGGCGTTGTACTTCTCGGATGCCTGCTCGGCCTCGTCGTACAGCTGCTCGACCTGGGCCTTGACGTCCTTGCGGTCGGGCGCGTCCGGCGCACCGGGAGCAGCCTGGGCGCTGCCGCCGGTCGCCACACCCAGGGCCGTGGTGGCGGCCGCGGTGAGCACCAGGGCGCGGGCGAGCAGGTGGGAACGGCGGTGCACGGACATGGCGGCGGCGGCTCCGATCTGCAGCGCGGCCCCGCGGCCGCACCCCGGTGGGCGGCCGTCGAGCGGGAGTCCGGTGGCAGACGTTAGCGAGTCCGGGCAAGCGAGTCCAAACCCCTCCGGACCCGAATATTCGCCCCCTAATCGGACATCAGCCCGAGCCGCCCGCAAAGCCGCAGGCCCGGCCCTCCGAGTGGGAGGACCGGGCCTGCGGAGGCCTTCGGACGGATCAGACCCGCACGATGGAGGCCAGCGGCATGTTGGAGACCGCCTCGTAGCGGACCGAGGCGCCCGGCTTCGGCGCGTGCAGCACCTGGCCGTTGCCCGCGTAGATGCCGACGTGGTGGGCGTCGCTGTAGAAGATCAGCAGGTCGCCGGGCTGGGCCTGGGAGATGTCGGAGCCGATCCGGGTGCCGGCGCCGGCCTGCTCCTGCGAGGTGCGCGGCAGCGACACGCCGACCTGGTTGAACGCCCAGACCATCAGACCGGAGCAGTCGAAGGAGCTCGGGCCGGTGGCGCCCCAGACGTACGGGCTGCCGACCTTGGAGGCGGCGGCGGACAGCGCGGCGGCACCGTGCGAGCTACCGGGCGCGGCCGGCTTGACGACCGGCGAGGAGGAACTCCCGGAGCCGATGTCGGTGCGGCCGCTGTCGCGCGAGGCGCGGTCGGAGGCGGCCTGCTGCTGGGCGGCCTTCGCGGCGGCGTCGGCCTGGGCCTTGGCGTCGGCGGCGGCCTTCTCCTCGGCCTGGCGGATCGCCTGGCGCTCCTGCTCGGTCAGGGTGTTGAGCAGGTCCTGTGCGGCCTTCAGCTTGTTCTGGACCTCGTCCTTGGAGGCCTTCAGCTGCTGGGTGGTGGACTCCAGCTCGGTGAGCTTGCTCTGGGCCTCGCTGCGGTCCTGGTCGAGCTTGCGCTGCTGCGCCTGGAGTTCCTTCAGCTGGTTCTTCTGGGTGTCCCCGGCCTGGTTCAGCGCGCCGGCCTGGTTGAGGAAGTTGTCCGGGCTGGAGGAGAGCATCAGCTGGACGGTCGGGGATATGCCGCCGTTGCGGTACTGCTCCCCGGCGATCTCGGCGAGGCCGCCCTGGAGGTCGGTCACCTGGGCCTGCTGCCGGGCCACCTGGTCCTGCAGGCCGGAGACCTGCTTCTCCAGCGCCTGCTGCTTCTCCTGCGCGGCGTTGTACTTCTCGGTCGCCTGCTCGGCCTGCTCGTTGAGCTGGTCGACCTGCTCCTTGACCTGGTCCTTGGTCGGCTGCGGGTCGGCGTGCGCGCCGGACTGCGCGGAGAGGGCGACGGCCGCCGCGGCGACACCGGTCATGATCGAGACCCGGGCGCGGCTGGCGGGCTTGGGACGGCGATGGGACGCCACGAAGGCGGACTCCTTCTTCCTACGTCCGCCTACCGGGTGAGCTGACGGGTTCGGGCCGGAAGCATGCCCTACGACGCCTCACGGCCGCGGTACCGGCCGACCTGGCGCCGATTCACCCCGGAGGAACGTGGTTCCCCGGCTCCGCTCCACAGCGCCCCGGACTGCTGGGCTCCCCTGTCGGACAGTCGTTTCGAGCTGCCCCGCTGCTTCGCGAACTCGGCGGTAACCACCGCCGCCACCCGGGCTGGGTGATCGACAGTGCGGTGGTTCGGGGCACGACCCTAGTAACTGAACCGTGATCCGTTCAAATCCTTGTCAGAAAAAATCCAGAAGATGACCCATGTCCCCTTGTGAAAATGACCGTTGGTGATCGCCGCCGCACGGAAAGCTGATCAAACCTCAAACAAGCGGCCGAAGGGCGGGTGAACCCGAAGCGCCACCCCGGTCGGGGGTGGCGCGGATCACAGGGCCGGAGCGCGGCCCCTCGGGCGTGTCGGGCCGTCAGACCCGGCGGATCGTGTTGATCGGCATCGCGTCGGCCTTCATCACCTTCACCACGTCACCGGTGTGCGGCGCGTGGACCACCATGCCGTTGCCGATGTACATCCCGACGTGGTGCCGGTCGCTGCCGTAGATCACCAGGTCGCCCGGCTGGGCCTGGTCCAGCGAGGGCACCCGGGTGCCGACGTTGCCCTGCTCCTGCGAGGTGCGCGGCAGCGAGACGCCGGCCTGGGCGTACGACCAGACCATCAGGCCCGAGCAGTCGAAGGTGTTCGGGCCGGTGGAGCCCCAGACGTACGGCGAGCCCTGCTTGCTCATCGCCTTGGCCACGGCCACGGCCGCGTAGCCGCTGGCCGGCGGCAGGCTGCTGAGGTCGACCCGGGCACTGCCGCGCGAGGCGCGGTCGTCCTGCTGCTGCTGGGCCCTCAGCGCGGCGCGGTCGGCGGCGCTGAGCGAGTTCAGCAGGTCCTGGGCGGCCTTCAGCTTCTGGTTGACGTCCGCCTTGGCCTGGTTGAGGTCCTTGGTGGTGGAGTCCAGCGAGGCCAGCACGGCGGCGGCCTCGGCCTTCTCCTGGTCCAGCCGGCGCTGCTGGTCGAGCAGGCCCTTGAGCGCCTCGGTCTGGCTGGTGCTGGCCTGCTGGACGCTGGAGGCCTTCTCCAGGTACCCGGACGGGTCGGAGGACAGCATCAGCTGGACGGACGGGTCGATGCCGCCGGTGCGGTACTGCTCGCCCGCCACCTCGGCCAGGCCGGTCTGCAGCTGGGTCATCTGGTCCTGGCTGCGGGCCACCTGGTCCTGCAGCTGGTCGGCCTGCTTGCGGAGCTGGTCGGCCCGCTCCTTGGCGCCGTTGTACTTCTCCGCCGCCTGCTCCTGCTCCTGCTGGAGCTGGTCGATCTGCGCCTTGACGTCGGCCTTGTTCGGCTGCGGCGCGGCGTGCGCGGCGACCTGGGCGGAGAGGGCGACCGCGGTCGCAGCGGCAGCGGTGAGCACGGAGACCCGCGCGCGGCTCGGCTGCTTGGGACGGCGGTGGGAGGCCAAGGGAGCGGCTCCTTCTTCCATGGGACTCACCCGATCGAGTGAGATTCCGGAAAATAGGTTTGACGCCAGACCCTAGTGAAGATCTATCCGTTTTGCCACTCCCCCGAAGGCGTGAACTCCGGTTCCCACGCTGACTTCACGGGATCCGCACACCCTCGCAAAACGGGCACTGACCAGGCGTCACGCCGGACCGAACGGCACCGCCCGAGGTCAGGGCCGGGCCAGCCGGTTCAGCAGCAGGACCGAAGCCACCGGGCGCGCGCCCGCCTTCCGCACGCCCTCCGCAACCTCCCGGTCGGTGGACACCACCACCACCGGACGGCCCTGCGGCTCGGCGCGCACCAGACGGCGGATCAGCTCGTCCGCCGTCTCTCCGGTCCGGCTGAACCGTACCCGAACCCCGCGCGGCGGCGCCATGATCACCGGAACGTCCAGGTCCTGCCCGTCGAACACACAGGTGACCTCCGCCTGGGTGCGCTGGGCCAGCATCGCCAGTCCGCCCAGCAGCCGGATCCGCTGCTGCTCCAGCGGCAGCGTCGGATAGCCGGTCTTGGTCACGTTGTAGCCGTCCACCACCAGGTGCACCTGCGGGATCGCCAGCAGCTGGTCCAGCAGCGCCGGATCGTCCTCGGCCAGGCCCCGCCGGGCCACGTCGTGCGGCGAGGCCGCTCCCGGCACCACCGCCTCCACCAGGTCCGCCGGGCGGATCTGGGAGACCGGCAGCGCCAGCTCCCGCTGCAGTCCCTGCGCCGACTGCAGCACGGTGTCCAGCAGCAGCCGCAGCCGCATGTCCTCGACGCTGCGCCCCTCGCGGGCCGAACGGCGGCCCTGCTCGGCGGCGTTCTCCAGCTCGGACACCCGGTGCCGCAGCCGCCGCGCCTCGCTCTCGGCCGCGCTGCGCTCGGCCGCGGCCTGCGCCTTCGCGGCCTCCAGCTCCCCGGTCACCCGCCGGGTCTCGGCCTGCGCCCGGCGGGTGTCGCTCTCCAGCGAGCGCACCTTCTTGCGCAGCGACTCGACCTCCCGCCGGACGCCCTCGAACTCCGCGCGCTGGCGGTCCAGGTCGGCCCGCGCGGCCGCCCGCACCTCGGCCAGTTCCGCCTGGAGCTTCTCCACCAGCCGGCCGGCCTCCGCCGCCGCGTCCTCGGCCCCGGCCCGCTCGACCTCCTCGCCGGCCTCGGCGACCAGCCGGCTCCAACCGGCCGACCTCACCAGGTAGGCGGCGGCGGCGACGTCCATCGGATCGGCGGCGCCGGGAACGGTGCCCGACTCCAGCGCCTTCACCAGGTCCGGCTGGCCCAGCCGCAGCCGCTCCGCTATCCGCAGCCGGAAGGCCGGCTCCGACTCCAGCGCCGCCGCCAGCGCGGTGGCCGCGTACTTGGCCCGCCGGGCGGGGGTGAACTTGACGTACTGACGCAGGCTCTGCGGCAGCTCCGCGGGCGGCAGCCCGCCGAGCGCGTCCGAGGCCAGGCCGACCACACGCCGGCGCACTCCCTCGGGCAGCGGCCGGTCCAGCTTCTCGACGGACCGCTCCGCGGCGGCACCGGACCCGGCACCGGACCCGCTGGTCTCGGCTGCGGACCCACCGGACCGGTCGGCGGACTCGCTGGTGTCAGCCGAAGCCTGCTCCGGCGAACCGGCATCCGGCAGAGGTGCCTCGGGCGGGACCGCCCCGGCGCCCCGCCCCGGTGCCGGCGCAGCGGGCTGAAGTCCCTGCGCGTCCGCGGGCTCCCTCGCTGCGTCCACCACGTCCTCGGCTCCGATCCTGGTCCAGCGGGGGCGGCCGCGGCCGCCCCGGTCGTCACGCTCCGTGCGTCTTGTTCTGTATTGTCCCGTGCGGCGGACGGGCGCGTCGCGCTCCGTCCGCCGCACCGGCGGGAATCAGCCCTGCTCGGCAACGCCCTCCGCGGCCCCGGCGCCCGGACGCGCCACCAGTTCGACCTGGTCCACCGCGTTGCACCAGCGGCAGCGCACCGACTCGACGGTCTCGCTGAGCACCTCGGTCTCCTCGACCTCGGAGTCGCCGGCCAGGTCGAAGTGCAGGAACTCCGTCACCCGCGCGGTGCGGGTCACGTCGAAGCGGGTGAGGTTGCCGCACAGGGTGCAGCGCCAGCGCGTCTCGGCGGTCAGGGCGGGGACGGTCATCGGGGGATCCTCTCGGCTGGTCCCTGGGTGGGCTAGGCGCTCCCCCCGGGGCCCGGCGTCGGCGGCGGGAGGCGGGAATGCCCGCTCCCAGCCTATTGCCTGGGGCAACCGCCAGGACCACCGGTTCTCGAACACGGGGGCTAGCCCACCTGCCGTAAACCGCCGTGTCACCGGCGCCGTCCCCAGGGATGCTTGGCCCCATGGCGCTCGCGGCCACCGACCACACCGACGCGCGGGACGGCCGCCCGACGGTGCCCGCCCCGGCGGTCACCTATGCCCTGATCGCCGTCAACACCCTGGTCTTCCTGCTCGGCCCGGCCGCCGGGCTCAACCCGCTGTACGGCCGGGACCAGGCCCGGGTCTGCGCCGAGCAGCGGTACGAGCAGCGCTGGGGCGCCGTCCCCGCCGAACTGCTCACCGGGCACCCGCTGACCGCCGAGCAGCTCGCCGAGGCCCCCGACCCCGTCCCCGGCTGCCCGGCCTCCCCCACCCCGGGCAAGCACCCCGCGGTGTCCGCCCTCACCGGCCTCTTCCTGCACGCCGGCTGGCTGCACCTGCTGGGCAACCTGCTCTTCCTCTACGTCTTCGGCCCCACCGTCGAGCGCCGGCTCGGCCGCGCCAGGTTCCTCCTCTTCTACCTGGCGGCGGGCAGCCTGGCCTCGTACGGCTTCGCGCTCGCCGAGGCGCACTCGGCGGACTCCACCCGGGTCCTGATCGGCGCCTCGGGCGCGATCTCCGCCGTGCTCGGTGCCTACCTGCGCCTCCACCCCCGCGCTCGGGTGACCACCCTGGTTCCGCTGCTCCTCTTCCTTCCGCTGCGCTTCCCGGCCTGGCTGGTGCTCGGCCTCTGGTTCGCCCTCCAGTGGTGGTCGGTGCACTCGGCCGGGCCCGGGGTGGCCTATCTGGTGCACGTGATCGGGTTCTCCGCCGGATTCCTCTACGCCTGCACGGTCGTCCGCCACCCCCCGAGACGCCCCGGCCGGGGCCCGATACGCTGGCCGCACCCCACGAAGGAGCCGGAACAGTGATCACCGCCATCGTCCTGATCAAGACCAGCGTCGACCGCATCCCGGAGATCGCCGAGGCCATCGCGGCCATCGAGGGCGTCAGCGAGGTCTACTCGGTGACGGGCGGCTACGACCTGGTGGCGATGGTCCGGGTGCGCCGCCACGACGACCTGGCCGAGGTCATCCCGGGCCGGCTCAACAAGGTCCCGGGCGTGGCCCACACCGAGACCCAGATCGCCTTCCGCACCTACTCCCAGCACGACCTGGAAGCGGCCTTCGCCCTCGGCCTGGACGAGTAGCGCCCCGCTCAGCCCTCGCGGCGGCTGCGGTCGACCTCCACGGTGGGGACGCAACGGCCGCCCTCGTTGCGGTAGTTCCAGGCGGCGCCGTCCGTGACCAGCTCGCGGACCGCGGTCAGGAAGCGCTCGACGTGCTCGTCCGGCGTCCCGGCGCCGAAGCTCACCCGGATCGCGTTCAGGCTGCGCTCACCGGGCAGCGAGGGCTCGGGCGCCCCGCACTCGGAGGGCGCCACCTCCTCGTCCCCGAGCAGGGTCCGCACCAGCGGGTGGGCGCAGAACAGCCCGTCGCGCACCCCGATGCCGTACTCGGCGGACAGCGCGGCCGAGAAGTGCGAGCTGTTCCAGCCCTGGACGACGAAGGACAGCACGCCCACCCGGGCCGAGTCCGGACCGAACAGGCTGAGCACCTTGACCTGCGGGATCTCCGCCAGCCCCGCCGTCAGCCGCTCGACCAGCAGCCGCTCCCGGGCCTCCAGCGCGTCGAAGCCGGCCTCGGTCAGCGCCCGGCAGGCCGAGGCGATCGCGTAGGCGCCGATGACGTTCGGCGAGCCGGCCTCGTGCCGGGCCGGGCCGGTGTGCCACTGGACGACCACCGAGCCGTCGGCCTCGCGCGCCACCGTCCGGGTCGCCCCGCCGCCGGCCAGGTACGGCTCGGCCGCGTCCAGCCAGTCCGAGCGGCCGGCCAGCACACCGGCGCCGAACGGCGCGTACAGCTTGTGGCCGGAGAAGGCGATCCAGTCGACACCCAGCTCACGGACCGAGACCCGGTGGTGGGGAGCCAGCTGGGCGGCGTCCAGCACCACCCGGGCACCGTGCCGGTGCGCCGTCGCGGTCAGCTCGGCGACCGGCCACAGCTCGCCGGTCACGTTGGAGGCGCCGGTGACGCACAGCAGCTTCGGCCCCTCCGGCGCGGCGGCCAGCGCGGCGTCGAGCGCGACCACCGCCTCGGCCCGGGAGCGCGGCGCCCGCAGGTAGTCGACCTCCAGCCCGGCGTGCGCCCAGGGCAGCAGCGAGGCGTGGTGCTCGGTCTCGAAGGCGAACACCCGGGTGCCGGCCGGAACGGCGGAGGCCAGCAGGTTCAGCGAGTCGGTGGTGGCCCGGGTGAAGACCACCTGGTCGCCGTCGCGCAGGTCCAGGAAGTCGGCGACGGTCCGGCGGCTCTGCTCGAAGAGGTCCGTGGAGAGCTGCGACAGGTACCCGGCGCCGCGGTGGACGCTGCCGTAGTACGGCGCGTAGGCGGCGACGTCGTCCCAGACCCGCTGGAGCGCGGGTGCGGAGGCCGCGTAGTCGAGCGCCGCGTAGCCGACCTTCTCCCCGCTGGCCAGCGGGACCTGGACGTCGTGGCCGAGGACGGCGAGCGGGGCGCAGATTTCGGTGGAGAGGGACATGGGGACGCACTCCTTCGGGGTTGGGGACCCCGGGAGTGCCAGTCGTCGGGCGTCCGCGCTTGTCGCACGGACGGTTCGCCGGCGACCCGGTCCTCACCCAGGGCACCCCGCCACGGACGGAGGGTTGCCGGACAGCAAGCTGGGGCTTGGCGCTGTCGCTCATGACCTGGCCAAGACTGTAGGTCGGGCCCGTCGGGTGGTCAAACGGGCATCCAGCATCCGGACAGCGGTGTCGCCCGCCGCCTCCGGAGCGTCCGTGCCGGGCGGCCCGGGGAACACCGGTAGGCCCGTACCGGCGAACCGGCACGGGCCCAGGAGGCGCCTCAGCTATGGCTGGTGGCGTCCGCCCAGCGCCGCAGCAGGTCCTGCGCGGCGCCGGAGTCGATCGCCTCCGCCGCCCGCGCCATGCCCGCCGCGAGCTGCTCCGCCAGCGGCGCGTCGCCCAGGTCGAGCGCCACCAGCGCCGCCGCGGTGTTCAGCAGCACGGCGTCCCGCACCGGCCCGCGCTCCCCGGCCAGCAGCCTGCGGGCCACCTCGGCGTTGTGGGCGGCGTCGGCGCCGCGCAGCGCCTCGATGCCGACCAGCTCGATGCCGACGTCCCGCGGGTCGAAGGTGGTCTCGGTGACCACCCCGTCGCGCACCAGCCACACCCGCGAGGTGGTGGTGATGGTCAGTTCGTCCAGTCCGTCGTCGCCGCGGAACACCAGAGCCGTCGCCCCGCGCCGGGCGAGCACCCCGGCGATCAGCCCGGACAGCCGGGTGTCGAAGCAGCCGATCGCGTGCGCGGTGACCTTGGCCGGGTTGGTCAGCGGCCCCAGGATGTTGAAGGCCGTCGGCACGCCGAGGTCGCGCCGGGCGGTGGCGGCGTGCCGCATCGAGGGGTGGAACTTCGCCGCGAAGCAGAAGGTGAGCCCGACCTCCTCGGCCACCTCCGCGACCCGCCGGGCGGACAGGTCCAGCGCGACGCCGAGCTTCTCCAGCACGTCGGAGGAGCCGCTGGCGGAGGAGGCCGACCGGTTGCCGTGCTTGACCACCTTGGCCCCGGCGGCCGCCGCGACGATCGCCGACATGGTGGAGATGTTGACGGTCTTCGCACGGTCGCCGCCGGTGCCGACGATGTCCACCGCGGGCCCGGGGATGTCCAGGGGCTCGGCGTGCTGGTACATCGCGTCGACCAGCCCGGCGATCTCGTCGACCGACTCGCCCTTGGCCCGCAGCGCCACCATGAACCCCGCCACCTGGACGGGGGACGCCTCGCCGCTCATGATCCGGTCCATCGCCCACGCGGTGGACGAGCGGTCGAGGTCCTCCCCGTTCAACAGCGCCGCCAGGAGGTCCGGCCAGGTGCGAACCACCTGCGCGGGGTCGCTACCGCCGTTCGCAGGGTTCACGTTCACCATGGCTGACTCCAGCTGTTGTCGGTTCCCCCGCACCGGGGGACGTCCGTACGGATGGAGCCAGCCTATCGACCGGCGGGGTGCCCACGGCGGTGTCTTCTCTACTACTGAGACGGCACCGCTCAGCGGGCGGCCGGTGCCCGCTTGGCCAGTCGCGCCCGCAGCAGGGTGGCGACCGCCGCGGCCAGGGCGACCGGGTCCACCGGGCGGGAGATCGCGGCGTCGGCCCGGCTCCAGGCGGCGAGCCAGGAGTCCTGCGGCCGGCCGATCAGCACCAGGACCGGCGGGCACCCGTAGATCTCGTCCTTGAGCTGGCGCCCGAGGCCGAGCCCGCCGGCCGGCACCGCCTCGCCGTCCAGGATGCAGAGGTCGACACCGCCCTTCTCGAGCGCCTTGAGCACCGCGGGGGTGGTCGCGCACTCCAGGTAGGACAGCTCCGGAAGATCGTCGGCGGGCCTGCGGCCGAGCGCCGTCAGCACCTCCTCGCGGGTGTTGCGGTCGTCGCTGTAGACGAGGACGGTGAGCGTCTCGTCGGTCGTGTACGCCATGGGCCCTGCTCCCTCAAGTGTGATCCGGACCACGTTCACCTGATCCGGATGCTACCCCCGTTCCCCCCGGTTCCGGGCCCCCCTCGCGCACGTTCCTGCTCAAGCCGCCGCGCCCGCGGCTCACCCGCCCGGAGGACGGCCCGTCACCCTGGCGCGGCCAGACCACCCGGACGGCCGATGCGGCCCCCGTCCCCTACAACAGGACGCTCCGCCGACCGTGCAGCGACCCGCCGCGCAGAGGGGTCGCGGGCCCGTCGAGGAACCGTCAGAAAAGGGACACGCCGCAGCTCGGCCCCCGTCCGGACTCCCGGCCGACCGCCAAGCGGGCATACCGCACGCACCGGACACTCCGAGGGACACCCCCCGGCGTGAAGACGGAATAAGGGACCGACATAATGTCCGTCGTGGCGACAGCAACAGCAGTAGAAACCGGGCACGCGCACGGATCGGTCAACCGACCGAACATGGTCAGCGTCGGAACGATCGTCTGGCTCAGTTCCGAGTTGATGTTCTTCGCGGCCCTCTTCGCGATGTACTTCACGCTCCGCTCCGTCAAGGGAGCCGAGTTCTGGACCGAGAAGGCGCACGCCCTGAACGTGGGCTTCTCCTCGGTCAACACGACCATCCTGGTGCTCTCCTCGCTCACCTGCCAGCTCGGCGTGTTCGCCGCCGAGCGCGGGGACGTGAAGAAGCTCCGCATGTGGTTCGTCATCACGTTCATGATGGGCGCGATCTTCATCGGCGGCCAGGTCTACGAGTACACCGAGCTGGTCAAGAAGGACGGCCTGTCGCTGTCCTCCGACCCGTACGGCACGGTGTTCTACCTGACCACCGGCTTCCACGGGCTGCACGTGACGGGTGGTCTGATCGCCTTCCTGCTGGTCCTGGGACGGACGTACGCAGCCAAGCGCTTCACGCACGAGCAGGCCACCGCCGCGATCGTCGTGTCGTACTACTGGCACTTCGTCGACGTCGTGTGGATCGGCCTGTTCGCGACCATCTACCTGATCAAGTAACCAGCTGATCAGGTCGCTGGCCACCGGCTGCGGCCCCCGCCCTCACCGGCGACGGGCCGCTTCTGCCGGTGCCGACGCTCCCACCGACCGACCGCGCGCGCAGCCTTGGACAGGCAGCCTCGTGCCGGCCAGACCGGCCGCCGGGTGCACCCACCAGTCGACCAGATCCTGACACCGGGGTTATTCCGTGAAAAAGCTCTCCGCACGACGGCGCCACCCATTGGCGGCGCTGGTCGTCCTACTTCTCGCCCTGGCGGCAACCGGGGGGCTGTACGCCGCGTTCGCGCCCGCCGACAAGGCGCAGGCCGACGTCGCCGCGCAGTCGCTCGCGATCGATGAGGGCAAGAAGCTCTTCGCCGTGGGCTGCTCCTCCTGCCACGGCCTGAACGGCCAGGGCGGCAGCGACGGTCCGAGCCTGGTCGGCGTGGGCTCCGCCGCCGTCGACTTCCAGGTCGGCACCGGCCGCATGCCGGCCCAGCAGCCCGGCGCCCAGGTTCCGCGCAAGAAGAACATCTACACGCAGGCGGAGATCGACCAGCTCGCCGCCTTCGTCGCCTCCCTCGGCCCCGGCCCGGTCACTCCGGACCAGAAGCAGTACACCTCGACCGACCCCGAGGACATCTCCAAGGGTGGCGAGCTGTTCCGCACCAACTGCGCCCAGTGCCACAACTTCGCCGGCCAGGGTGGTGCCCTGACCAAGGGCAAGTACGCCCCGTCGCTGGAGGGCGTGGACGCCAAGCACATCTACGAGGCCATGCAGACCGGCCCGCAGAACATGCCGTCGTTCCCGGACACCACCATGCCCGAGGAGCAGAAGAAGCAGATCGTGGCCTTCGTCCGCCACACCACCAACGATGAGCCCAACCCCGGCGGTCTCACCCTGGGCAGCCTCGGTCCGGTGACCGAGGGCCTGTTCGGCTGGATCTTCGGCCTCGGCACGCTCATCGCGGTCGCGATCTGGGTCGCCGCCCACACCACCAAGGCCAAGAAGTCATGAGCCACGACATGTCAGAAGAGAAGCTCCCGGAGCCCCACGGCTCCGCCGGCGAGGTCGCCGAGCACGGCAACCCCTTCGCCGACCCGGGCCTGCCGGCCCACGAGCCCCGTCGTACCGACATCGACGAGCGGGCCGCCAAGCGCGCGGAGCGCCAGGTCTCGCTGATGTTCGTGGTCTCGATGCTCGCCACCATCGGCTTCATCGCCTCGTACGTGGCCATCGACCCGGACAAGCTCGTCTACATCTTCCCGCTGGGCACGGTCAGCGCGCTGAACTTCGCGCTCGGCCTGACCCTGGGCGTCGCCCTCTTCATGATCGGCGCGGGCGCGGTCCACTGGGCCCGCACCCTGATGTCGGACGTCGAGATGCCGTCCGAGCGCCACCCGATCGAGGCCTCCGACGAGGTTCGCGCCGACGTCATCGAGCAGTTCAAGACCGGTGCCGCCGAGTCCGGCTTCGGTCGCCGCAAGATGATCCGCAACACCCTCATCGGTTCGATGGCGCTGGTCCCGCTCTCCGGCGTGGTCCTGCTCCGCGACCTGGGTCCCCTCCCGGAGAAGAAGCTCAAGGAGACGGGCTGGAAGGAGGCGACCCCGGCCAAGCCGCTGCCGCTCATCAACATGAACACGATGCAGCCGATGAAGCCCGAGGACATCGCCGTCGGCTCGCTGACCTTCGCCATGCCGGAGGGTCTGACCACCCACAGCGAGGACTTCCAGCAGCGGATCGCCAAGGACGCCCTGATGCTGGTGCGCATCGCGCCGGAGGACATCAAGGACGACAAGTCCCGCGACCTCGGCTTCGAGGGCATCCTCGCCTACTCGAAGATCTGCACCCACGTCGGCTGCCCGATCAGCCTCTACGAGCAGCAGACCCACCACGCGCTCTGCCCCTGCCACCAGTCGACCTTCGACCTGGCGGACGGCGCGCGCGTCATCTTCGGCCCGGCCGGCCACCCGCTGCCGCAGCTGAAGATCACCACTGACGAAAAGGGCAACCTGGTCGCCACCGGCGACTTCGAGAAGCCTGTCGGCCCGAGCTACTGGGAGCGTGCTCGATGAGTAGCGCGAGCAGCACCACGACCGGTGCCGCCAAGCCCTCCAGCACGCGCGCCAAGCCCGCCAACAAGTGGGAGGCCGCGGCTGACTGGACGGACGGCCGGCTGGGGATCTACTCCCTCGCCAAGGCCAACCTGCGCAAGATCTTCCCGGACCACTGGTCCTTCATGCTGGGCGAGATCTGCCTCTACACGTTCATCATCATCATCCTGACCGGTGTCTACCTGACGCTGTTCTTCAAGCCGTCGATGGCCGAGGTCGTCTACAACGGCTCGTACGTGCCGCTCAAGGGCATCGGGATGTCGGAGGCCTACGCCTCCACGGTGGACATCAGCTTCGAGGTGCGCGGCGGTCTGCTGATCCGCCAGATCCACCACTGGGCCGCCCTGGTCTTCGTGGCCGCGATGCTCGTCCACATGATGCGCGTGTTCTTCACCGGCGCGTTCCGCAAGCCGCGTGAGATCAACTGGGTCTTCGGCTTCCTGCTGCTGGTCCTGGGCATGTTCGACGGCTTCTTCGGCTACTCGCTGCCGGACGACCTGCTGTCGGGCACCGGCATCCGCTTCATGGAAGGCGCGATCCTCGCGGTCCCGCTGGTCGGCACCTACATCCAGATGTTCCTGTTCGGGGGCGAGTTCCCCGGCCACGACATCGTGCCGCGGTTCTTCACCATCCACGTGCTGCTGATCCCGGGCATCATGCTCGGCCTGCTGGTGGCGCACCTGATCCTGGTCTTCTACCACAAGCACACCCAGTGGGCGGGCCCGGGCAAGACCGAGAAGAACGTCGTCGGCATGCCGCTGATGCCGGTCTACATGGCCAAGGCCGGTGGCTTCTTCTTCCTGGTGTTCGGCCTCATCGCGGCCATCTCGGCGATCGCCACGATCAACCCGATCTGGGCCTACGGACCGTACCGCCCGGACCAGGTGTCGACCGACGCCCAGCCCGACTGGTACATGGGCTTCTCCGAGGGCCTGATCCGCGTCATGCCGGGCTGGGAGATCAACCTGTGGGGCCACACCCTGAACCTGGGTGTCTTCGTCCCGCTGATGATCTTCCCGCTGGTCCTGGTCGCGATCGCGGTCTACCCGTTCATCGAGGGCTGGATCACCGGCGACAAGCGCGAGCACCACATCCTGGACCGCCCGCGCAACGCCCCGGTCCGCACCGCCCTGGGTGCCGCCTGGATCAGCCTGTACCTGGTGCTGCTGGTCGGTGGTGGCAACGACCTGTTCGCCACCCACCTGCACCTGTCGATCAACTCGATCACCTACTTCGTGCGCGTCGGCTTCTTCGTCGTGCCGGTCCTCACCTTCATCGTCACCAAGCGCTGGTGCCTCGGCCTCCAGCGCCGTGACAAGGACAAGGTGCTGCACGGCCGCGAGACGGGCGTCATCAAGCGCCTGCCGCACGGTGAGTTCGTCGAGGTCCACGCCCAGCTGCCGCAGAAGGACCTGTACAAGCTCACGGCGCACGAGCAGCACCAGCCGGTCCAGCTGCCGGCCCAGACGGACGAGAACGGCGTGGCCCGCAAGGCCGGCGTCGTCACCCGGACCCGGGCCAAGCTCTCCCGCGGCTTCTACGGCGAGGGCAGCCAGATCCCCAAGCCGACCGCCGAGGAGCACCACGAGATCACCAGCGGCCACGGCCACCACTGATCCCGTACGCACCCCGCGTCACCCCGAGGGCCGCCCACCAGAGTTCATCTGGTCGGCGGCCCTCGGGCTTTCCCGTACCGCGTTCCCGTCCCGCTCTCCCCGACCGCACCGCCTCCAGGAGCCCCCGTGCAGCTGTCCGTCGACCCCGCCGCCGCCACTCCCCCGTACGAGCAGATCCGCGCCCAGATCGCCGAACGGGCCCGCTCCGGCGAGCTGCCGACCGGGCTGCGGCTGCCGACCGTCCGGGCGCTGGCCGAGGAGCTGGGGCTCGCCGCCGGGACGGTGGCGCGGGCCTACCGGGAGCTGGAGGCGGACGGCGTGGTGGAGACCCACGGCCGGCGCGGGACCCTGATCGCCGCCACCGGGGACGCCGCCCACCGGCTGGCCGCGGAGGCCGCCGGTGAGTACGCCGAGCGGGCGAGCCGGCTGGGCCTGTCCCGTGAGGACGCCCTGGCGGCGGTGGTCACCGCGCTGGGGCTGGCCTACCCCGGGGCCTGAGCCGGGGGCCTCCTGCGGGGAGCGTCCGGCGGCCTAGACCTCCGGGCGCACCATGCCCGAGGCCGGGGCCTGGGCGGCCGGCGGGGTGGTGCTGACGGCCTGTCCGAGGGCGCTGTGCTTGACCCAGTCCGTCCAGGTCACGTTCCAGTCGCCGAAGCCGTTGCCGAAGGGCTCCATGGTGGAGCCGAGGCTGTTCACCACCGTCACCAGGTCCCCGACCCGGGTGTTGTCGTAGAACCACTTGGCGTTGTCGGTGCTCATGCCGGTGCAGCCGTGGCTGACGTTCTCCACGCCCTGCGAGCCGACCGACCAGGGTGCCGCGTGCACGTACTCGCCGCTCCAGGTCACCCGGGTGGCCCACTTGACGTCGAGGTCGTAGGACTCCGAGCTGCCGGCGGCTATGCCGATCGTCTCGCCGCTCATCCGGACGGAACGCTCCTGGCCGAGCACCACCTTGATGCCGTTGCGGGTGTCGAAGCCGGGCTTGCCGGTGGTGACCGGGATGCTCCGGACGACCTGGCCGTCACGCTTGAGGGTGAGTTCGTGGGCGGCCGCGTCGACCACCGACTCGACCCGCTCGCCGATCCGCAGCCGCAGGGAGCTGCGGTCGCCGCCGTAGAGCCCGTCCGAGATCCGGGTGCCGGTGCCGTCGAAGGCCAGGGTGACGGCCGTCCCGGCGGGCCAGTAGTCCTCCGGCCGGAAGTGCAGGTTCTTGTCGTCCACCCAGTACCAGGCGCCGGTGACGGCGGGCTGGGAGGTCACCGTCAGGGCCCGCTCGACCTCCTGGCGGGCCTGCGGGTCCTTCACCGCCTCGGAGAGCTGGACGGTGAGCGGCTGGCCGACGCCGTAGACGCCGCTGCCGGAGGAGTCCGGGCCCAGCTTGGCGGTGAGCAGGCGCTGGGCGGCCAGCGTGCTGAAGTTGACGGTGCCGTCGCCGCGGCCGTTCCTGCCGTCGTCGGCGGAGACCCGCACGGCGTACGTGGTGCCGGCCTTCAACCGGCCGGTGGTCTGCCAGCTGCGCTGGTCGTCGGCGAGCTTGCCGGCCACCACCCGCCCGTCCGGGCCGACCACCGTCACGTCGGTGAGCCGGCTGCCGTCGACCGCCGTCACCGTGACCGGCTTCGAGGGGTCGGCCTTGTCCTCGGCGGAGAGGCGGACGAGCCGGGCCGCGTCGATCCGGTGGGGCCGGGACTCCTCGTCGCCGGAGGAGCAGGCGGCCAGCGGGGCCAGCACTGCGAGGGTCAGCGAGATGCCGCCGATTCCTGCGATTCCGCGCCTGTCGGCCATGGCCGCCTCCCAGGTATTCGCACGATTGATCAGATCGTAGGAACACCCTGGTTCGAGCGACATCCGAGCGATCCACCGTTGGCCCGCGCGAGTGAGGTCGTCACTCCCCGGACGCAGCAGGGCCGGTCCCCCCTTGCGGGGAACCGGCCCTGTCGGCGGAAGCGGAACCTACTGGTTCTGGTTCTCGCCGCGGTAGAACTCGAAAACCCATCCGAAGATGCCGATCATGATGATCGGGGCGGCCCAGAACATCAGCCACCAGCCGAAGATCACGCCCAGGAAGGCGAGCGCGCCACCGAGCGCCAGCGAGAGCGGCTGCCAGCTGTGCGGGGCGAAGAAGCCCAGCTCGCCGGAGTCGTCCGCGACCTCGGCCTCGGGGTTGTCACCCGCGCCGCTGTCCACCCGGCGGGCGGTGAAGGCGAGGTAGTACCCGATGAAGGCGCAGAGGGCGAAGGCCAGGAACAGCGCCGTGGTGCCGGCGGCCTCCAGGCCGGGGCCCGAGTTGTTGGTCCACAGCCCGTAGGTGATGGCCATGGCCAGCACGAAGACGGCCAGACCGAGGAAGATCTTTCCCTGTTCCTTCATCAGGCGTCGCCCTCCTTCTCGCCCTTGCCCAGCTTGGGGGCGTCGTACTTCGCCGGGGTCACACCGGCGAAGTGCTTGGCCGCCTCACCGTGGTTCTCGAGGTAGTCCAGCGCGGCGATCTCCGGGTGGTGGAGGTCGAAGGCCGGGGATTCGGAGCGGATCCGGGGCAGGGTGAGGAAGTTGTGCCGCGGCGGCGGGCAGGAGGTCGCCCACTCCAGCGAGCGGCCGAAGCCCCACGGGTCGTCCACGGTGACCTTCTCGCCGTACTTGGCGGTCTTCCAGACGTTGTAGAGGAACGGCAGGATCGACAGGCCGAGCACGAAGGAGCCGATGGTCGAGACGGTGTTCAGGGTGGTGAAGCCGTCCGAGGCCAGGTAGTCGGCGTAGCGGCGGGGCATGCCCTCCGCGCCGAGCCAGTGCTGCACCAGGAAGGTGGTGTGGAAGCCGACGAACAGCGTCCAGAAGGTGATCTTTCCGAGGCGCTCGTCCAGCATCTTGCCGGTCATCTTCGGCCACCAGAAGTGGAAGCCGGCGAACATCGCGAAGACGACGGTGCCGAAGACCACGTAGTGGAAGTGGGCGACGACGAAGTACGAGTCCGAGACGTGGAAGTCGATCGGCGGCGAGGCCAGCAGGACACCGGTCAGACCACCGAAGAGGAAGGTGACCAGGAAGCCGACCGTCCACAGCATCGGCGTCTCGAAGCTCAGCGAGCCCTTCCACATGGTGCCGACCCAGTTGAAGAACTTCACACCGGTCGGGACCGCGATCAGGAAGGTCATGAACGAGAAGAACGGCAGCAGCACTTGCCCGGTGACGTACATGTGGTGCGCCCACACCGTCACGGACAGACCGGCGATCGCGATGGTGGCCGCGATCAGGCCGGAGTAGCCGAACATCGGCTTGCGGCTGAAGACCGGGACGATCTCGGACACGATGCCGAAGAACGGCAGCGCGATGATGTACACCTCGGGGTGGCCGAAGAACCAGAACAGGTGCTGCCACAGCAACGCCCCGCCGTTGGCCGGGTCGAAGACGTGGGCCCCGAACTTGCGGTCGGCCTCCAGGGCGAACAGCGCGGCGGCCAGGACCGGGAAGGCCAGCAGGACCAGCACCGAGGTCAGCAGGACGTTCCAGACGAAGATCGACATCCGGAACATCGTCATGCCCGGAGCGCGCATGCAGATGATCGTGGTGATGAAGTTGACCGCACCGAGGATCGTGCCGAAGCCGGAGAAGGCCAGACCCATGATCCACATGTCGCCGCCGACGCCGGGCGAGTGCACCGCGTCCGACAGCGGGGAGTAGGCGAACCAGCCGAAGTCGGCGGCGCCGTTCGGGGTCAGGAAGCCGCAGACCGCGATGGTCGAACCGAAGAGGTACAGCCAGTACGCGAACATGTTCAGACGCGGGAACGCCACGTCCGGGGAGCCGATCTGCAGCGGCATGATCCAGTTCGCGAAGCCCGCGAACAGCGGCGTCGCGAACATCAGCAGCATGATCGTGCCGTGCATCGTGAACGCCTGGTTGAACTGCTCGTTCGACAGGATCTGGGTCCCGGGACGAGCCAGCTCGGCACGCATGACCAGGGCGAGGATGCCGCCGATCAGGAAGAAGGCGAACGACGTGCCCAGGTACAGGGTGCCGATCGTCTTGTGGTCAGTGGTGGTCAACCACTTGATGATGGTCGAACCCGGCTTGCGGGTCCGCTGCGCCCCGACCGTGACGGCCTCGGCGCCCCCGCCGGCCGCGGCGGGCTCGTTGAGGATGGTCACTTCGCTTCACTTCCCATGGTGATGAGGCCGGACGGCACCGCGCCGTTCTGGCCCTTGGCACGCAGGTCGGCCAGGTGCTTGTCGTAGTCGGCGCGATCGACGACCTTGACGTTGAACAGCATGCGCGAGTGGTCCTCGCCGCAGAGTTCGGCGCACTTGCCCCTGTACTCGCCCTTGACGGTGGGGGTGACCTCGAACTTGTTCACCACGCCCGGCACGACGTCCATCTTCATCATGAAGTTGACGGGCCAGAAGTCGTGGATGACGTCACGAGAGGTGAGCCGGAACTGCACCGTCTCGTTGACCGGCAGCCAGAGCGTCGGAGCGTCCTTGGGCGTACCGACGTCGTACGCGGCGTCCTTGTTGGCCGGGTCGGGCGTCTCGGTGTTCTCGTAGTTGAACGCCCAGCTCCACTGGAAGCCCACCACGTTGACGTAGTGCTGCGGCTTCGCGGAGACCTGCGTCAGCTTCGCCTCGTCGCGGGCGACGAAGTAGAAGAGGACCGAGACGATGATGATGGGGACCGCGGTGTAGAGCGCCTCGATGGGCACGTTGTACCGGGTCTGCGGAGGGATCTCCACACCGGTGCGCTTGCGCCGGTGGAAGATCACGCTCCAGATGATCAGACCCCACATCAGTACGCCGACCACCAGCGCCGCGATCCAGGAGCCCTGCCACATCTGGAGGACCATGGGCCCTTCCTTGGTGACGGGGCTCGGGAGGCCAAGCCTGGGGAGGTCGTTGGCCGAGCAGCCGGTGGCGGTCGCGATGACGAGGCCCAGTGCCAGCGCCTGAGGCAGCTTCCGCCGCATCGTGCGCCGCGGCGAGCGGTCGGAGCCGTTGGGACTCACGTAGCGCCTTCCCGAAGTCTCGCCCGCCTTCGCGTCGCACCGAAGGAGGTCAGTGAGCCTCCCCGGCGACCCGTCCACGGGCACGGTTTGAATGCTTATGCGGGCCAAACCCTACTCCAGCCTTATGCGCTCCTGACGGGCAGCCCCCGGTAACGCGCCGCCCGGTCGCCCGATCAGGCCCGGCGGTGGCTGCGCCGCAGGTCATCGTAGGCATTCGAGGTCGTTACGCCCGATCGGGGGATGACTTCGGACAACGCGGCTGACGGCCCGTCGGTCGCGGACGAAGCGGACATTCGGGGTGATCGACTGACGGCCGGTGAGCGGTACGGCGGCCGCGGACGGGCCCGCGGGTGTGGCGTTAAATGAGACCGTGTACTTCGACGTGGCTTCGACGGCCCCCCTGCACCCCGTCGCGCGGCAGGCCCTGACCGCCGCCCTGGACGAGGGCTGGGCCGATCCGGCCCGGCTGTACCGCTCCGGCCGGCAGGCCCGGATGCTGCTGGACGCCGCCCGCGAGACGGTGGCCGCCGTCCTGGGCGCCCGGACCGACGAGATCGCCTTCACCGCCAGCGGGACCCAGGCCGTGCAGCTCGGGATGCTGGGCGCGCTGACCGGGAACCGGCGGCGCGGCGGGCACCTGGTGCACTCCGCGGTGGAGCACTCCAGCGTGCTGCACGTCGCCGAGCGCCGGGAGACCGAGGGCGGCGAGGTCTCGGTGGCCCCGGTGGACCGCACCGGGCGGGTCGACCCGGCGGCCTTCGGCGCCCTGCTGCGCCCGGACACCGCGCTGGCCGTGCTGCAGAGCGCCAACCACGAGGTCGGGACCGTCCAACCGGTCGGCGAGGTCGCCGCGCTGTGCGCCGACGCCGGGGTGCCGCTGCTGGTGGACGCGGCGCAGAGCGTCGGCCGGATGGACGTCCCCGCGGGCTGGTCGCTGCTCACCGCGAGCGCCCACAAGTGGGGCGGCCCGTCCGGCGTCGGGGTCCTCGCCGTCCGCAAGGGGGTCCGGTACTCCTCGCCGCTGCCGGCCGACGAGCGCGAGGGCGGCCGGGTGCCCGGCTACGTCAACGTCCCGGCGATCGTGGCCGCCGCCGCCTCGCTGCGCGCCGTCCGGGCCGAGGCGGACGGCGAGAACGCCCGGCTGCACGCCCTGGTGGAGCGGATCCGGGCCCGGGTGCCGCAGCTGGTGCCCGAGGTCGAGGTGGTCGGCGACCCGGTGCGGCGGCTGCCGCACATCGTCACCTTCTCCTGCCTCTACGTGGACGGCGAAGTGCTGCTCACCGAGCTGGACCGGGCCGGCTTCGCGGTCTCCTCGGGCTCCTCCTGCACCTCCTCCACGCTGACGCCGAGCCATGTGCTCGCCGCGATGGGGGTGCTCACCGAGGGCAACGTCCGGGTGTCCCTGCCGTACGGGACGGCCGAGGCGGACGTGGAGCGCTTCCTCGCCGTGCTGCCGGACCTGGTGGCGGGGGTCCGGGCGCCGCTCGGGCTGGACCTGCCGGCGCCGCACCGGGAGCCGCGGCCGGAACCGGCGGCGCAGACCCTCGTCCTCGACGCCCTGGGACAGCGGTGCCCGCTGCCGGTCATCGAGCTGGCGAAGCGCATCGGGGAGGTGCCCGTGGGCGGGACGGTCGCCGTCCTGGCGGACGACGAGGCGGCCCGGCTGGACATCCCCGCCTGGTGCGGGATGCGCGGGCAGGAGTACGCGGGCGAGGCCCCGGCCGCCGAGTACGGCGGCGACCGGGGCTCGGCCTACCTGGTGGTGCGCCGCTCCTGACCGGGCGGACTACTTGACCAGGTGGGCGCGGATGTCCGCGGCGGCCGCGGCGCCGTAGTTCTCCTCGAAGCGCCGGGTGAAGGCGGCCGGGCGCAGCTCGTACTCCTGGGTGCCGACGGTCTCGATCACCAGGGTGGCGAGCATGCAGCCGAGCTGGGCGGAGCGCTCGAGGTCGAGCTGCCAGGACAGGCCGGTGAGGAAACCGGCCCGGAAGGCGTCGCCGACGCCGGTCGGGTCGACCTTGGCCTCCTCGCGCGCACAGCCGACGGTGATCGGGGCCTCGCCCTTGCGGTCGATCCGGACGCCCTTGCTGCCCAGGGTGGTGATCCGGGTGCCGACCCGGGTGAGCAGTTCGTCGGCGCCCCAGCCGGTCTTGTTCTCGATCAGCGCGGCCTCGTACTCGTTGGTGAACAGGTACGCGGCGCCGTCCACCAGCTCGCGGATGTCGTCGCCCTCCAGGCGGGCCAGCTGCTGGGAGGGGTCGGCGGCGAAGGCGTAGCCGCGGGTACGGCACTCCTGGGTGTGGCGGACCATGCCCTGCGGGTCGTCGGCGCCGACCAGGACGAGGTCCAGGCCGCCCACGCGGTCGGCGATCGGCTTGAGCTCGATGTTGCGGGCCTCGGCCATGGCGCCGGTGTAGAACGAGGCGATCTGGTTGTGGTCCTCGTCCGTGGTGCACATGAAGCGGGCGGTGTGCCGGGTCTCGGAGATGTGGACCGAGTCGCAGTCCACGTTGTTGCGCTCCAGCCAGCTGCGGTACTCGGCGAAGTCCGCACCGGCGGCGCCGACCAGGATGGGCCGGAGCCCGAGCACGCCCATGCCGAACGCGATGTTCGGCGCGACACCGCCGCGGCGGATGTCCAGGGCGTCGACCAGGAACGACAGCGACACGGTGTGGAGCTGCTCGGCGACGAGCTGGTCGGCGAACCGGCCGGGGAACGTCATCAGGTGGTCGGTGGCGATCGAGCCGGCGACGGCGATACGCACGGGGTCTCCTCAGGGTGGCAGCAAGGCCAGCGGGCGGGGGCGAACGAACCCACCTACGGTACCGGGCCGGGACCGTGCGCCAGCAAGAGTGGCGCTCGAGCTGTCGCCCTCCTGCCAGCGTGGCACCCGTTGCGCTCGAAGGTGTACTACCTCCGGGTAGCACTGGTGGGTGTGCGGAGACCGGGCCTAGGGTCGGCCTCAGGGGCCCGGCCGGACCGGGCGGACCCCCGTCGTCGACCGCGGCAGTGCCGCCGCGGCTGTGGATCGGAGCGATGCCCGATGATGTCCGAGCACTACCCGCCGTCCGCTCTCGGAACCGAGGCCGACGCCGAGACCCTCGACGCGCTGGTGACCTCCTCCCGGCGGCTGCGCCGGTTCTGGCCGCTGCTCGCGGCGGGCCCGGAGCCGGCCGCTCCGGCGCCCGCCGGCGTCCGGGTCCCGTCCGGGGCGCAGCGGCTGGTCGCCGCGATGGCCGAGTACGGCATGTGATCCGACCCGGGCGCAAGCGGAACCGGATCCGACCGGGGCACGTCACATCCGCGCGGAGCGGCCGAGGGGCGGCGCCGCTGAGTCCTCGGGAGGATGTGCAGATGGATCTGGAGACGATGCCCCGGCGTGGTCGACGGACGGCGGCCCTGGCGGCCGTGGTGCTGGCGGCGGTGGTGACGGTGGCCGGGTGCGACGGGGGCGGCAAGGGTTCGGCGGACTCGGCACGCCCGTCCGCCCCCGCGAGCCCGACCGCCTCGGACTCCGTGAGCGGCTCCCCCGGAGCCCCGTCGGCCTCCGGCACGCCGTCCGGGACGGCACCGGGCACGTCCGGCGGGCCGGCGCAGCCGCCGACCGGAGCGCCCACCCCGGCCTCGCCCCCCGGGCAGCCGTCGGGGGCGGCCACTCCCCCGGCCAACGGGATCGCCCCGGGTGAGCCGAACCCGGCCGGCACCGGGGCCGGTACGGCGGTGCGGCCGCCGGTCGCCTACCGGGCGGACGGCAACAAGCTGACCGTCTACTTCTTCGGCGGGGTCTGCACCACGTACGCGTTGAAGGCGGACGAGTCGCAGGCGGGCACGGTAGCCGTCGAGGTCGTGCCGGGCCCGCCGACCGTCCAGCCGGGCCACGTCTGCACCGCGCTGGCCAAGCGGCAGGCGGTCTCCGCCGACCTGCGCTCGCCGCTGACCGGGCGGACGGTGGTGGACCGGACGAGCGGCCAGGAGGTGCCGCTGGAGGGCGACCCCCACATCGGCCCCGACCCGGTGGCGCCGGACGGCCCGGCCAAGTAGCGCTGAAGCACCGAGGCGGGCCCCCGGGGGCCCGGGGGCGCCCCGCGGGGTGAACGCCGCCACCCCGGAAATGGTAAGGCGCACCGGGATGGTGGGCCCCCCGGGCCCGGGCCCGGGG